>JAGXTJ010000024.1 GCA_018333655.1 Bacillota bacterium
GGAGCTTACGTACTCTTCTCATCCGAGGGATCCTGTTCTTGTCCCAGTCCTTGCCTAGCACGTGTATGAAGAAAAACCTAATTGAAGAAATGTAGGTGTTGATAGTTCCGGCGGATAGCCCTTTCTTTTGCCTGAGGTACAAGATGTATTCTTGAACATCTCTTGTCACGGCTTCGTCCGGGCTCTTGTCCCTTGCCCGCAAGAACTCGTTGAATGCGATTATCCGGCGAGCATACGACTCTCGCGAGGACGCTGGCGTTCCCTTTAACTCAAAGTATAACTCGAGCTCCTTACTGATGTTAAACATACAAAACCCTCCTAAAACGTAATGCCACCCCGGTCATTACGCTTAGGAGGATCTCTCGGCTTACAGTTGACGTGGCAGAAGGGCGACAGTTGTGGTATGATCATCATGCGAAAAGACTCCCCTTTGTATTGTTTTGTTTGGCGATTAAACAATACCACAAAAGGGGTTGCCTTTTCGTTTTATTCTTTTAAGTTAAGCTATCGCGACAGCGATTTCGTTCTTCTTTTTGTCGCAAAATACCGACAAAAAGAACCGTCCCCGCTGTCGCTGACTGCGCAACTAAACTCCTTGTTTCTCTCTTTATTACTCTGTGTCCTCTGTGGTTAATAAACGTTACTTGCCTCTTGCGTCTTACATCTTGCTTCTTGTCTCTTGCCTCTTGTCTCTTGCCTCTTGCCTCTTGCCTCTTGCTTCTTGTCTCTTGCCTCCCTGTTTCTTAGCAAACGAAAATATTGCCTTGTCACCTGTCTTTCTCCATGGTATAATTTCCGAGTAGTCTCCGAAAAGAGGTGAATCAGCGTGAAAGAGAAAATTCATCCCATTTACCATAAAGCCCTAGTAACCTGCGCCTGCGGTGCAACGTTTGAGTCGGGTTCTGTGAAGAAACAGTTGCGCGTTGAGCTCTGCTCTAAGTGTCACCCCTTCTTCACTGGCAAGCAAAAGTTTGCCGATGCCGGCGGTCGTGTCGATCGTTTCAAGAAGAAGTACGGGTTAACGGAACAGTAAGACACCGTGAAGCAGAGCGATGCGCTCTGCTTCTTGTACCTTAGCGAGGAGGTATGGGCGTGGCAGGCAAAACCGTGGGCGGCCAAGCCGTCATGGAAGGCGTCTTGATGCGCGCACCCGAGGGTTTGGCTATTGCGGTCAGGCGCAGCGACCAGACTATTAGCGTCACCAGGCGCAAAACGGCCTCCTCTGTATCGCGCAGCCGCTTTTTTAGGCTGCCTATTGTGCGTGGGGCGGTAGCGTTAGTCGATACCCTAGTCATCGGCCTTGACGCCCTGATGTATTCGGCAGCGGAGTCAGGCGATGAGGATCTGCAATTATCTAAGGGCACACTTGGTCTTACGGTGCTAGCGGGGGTAGCGCTCGCGGTGGGGCTATTCTTTCTCTTACCAACAGTGCTCGTTCGTCTTCTAGGCTACAACGTGTTGCACCCTGTAGCGGCTAATTTGACCGAGGGGGCCATTCGCTTACTTATTTTCGTCGGCTATATTTCGGCCATCTCCGCTTGGTCTGAACTGCGGCGCTTTTACCAGTACCATGGTGCCGAACACAAGGTCATTGCCTGTTACGAAGCCGGGGAAGAATTAACCGTGGCCAATGTCAAGAAGCACTCTGCCCTGCACCTTAGGTGTGGAACAGCTTTTTTGCTCATAGTCATGGTTCTTAGCATGCTATTTTTCTCTCTCTTTGGCTGGCCCAGCCTCATAGTGCGTGTAGTGCTGCGCATATTATTTTTGCCGCTAGTTGCCGGCTTAGCCTATGAAGTAATAAAATTTTCTGCGCGTAGTACTAGTCGCGTTTGGCGTCTAGTGATGTGGCCGGGGCTACTGCTACAGCGCTTAACCACGCGCGAGCCGGATGATGCCCAAGTAGAGGTCGCTATCGCCGCCCTTAAAGCCGCGCTAGAGCCCGCCAACTAACTGACAAACCACAGACCAGAGGTGTAAGAATGATTGAAAAACTAAGAGCAATTAAAGAGCGCTACGATGAGTTGACCGCTCTTGTCAGTGACCCTAGCGTTATCGGCCGCCAAAATGAGTGGCGTGCCTTAATTAAAGAACGCGCTTCTCTCACCGACTTAGTCACCGCCTTCGAGGAGCTAGACAAAGCCATGAATGAGGTGGCGGAGCTTAAACGGGCCTTAGAGGGCCAAAACGACCCCGAGTTTCGCGACATGCTCGAAGCCGAGGTGAGGGTGCAGCAAGAGGCTTCTCTGCGTTTGCAGGCCGAGATAAAAGTCTTGCTCCTGCCTAAGGACCCGAATGACGACAAGAACGTCATCGTGGAGGTGCGCGCCGGGGCGGGTGGCAATGAGGCGGCACTTTTTGCCGGCAATTTGTACCGCATGTACACGCGTTTTGCCGAGCGCCAAGGTTGGAAGACAGAGCTCATGTCAGCGTCCCTAAGTGACCTCGGCGGCTTCAAAGAAGCCATCTTTATGATCGAAGGCAAGGGCGCTTACAGCAAACTTAAATTTGAGAGCGGTGTGCACCGCGTGCAGAGGGTGCCAGACACCGAGGCGAGTGGGCGCATCCATACTTCTACCGCGACGGTGGCCGTGCTGCCCGAGGCCGAAGAAGTAGATATCATGATTGACCAAAACGATTTGCGCATCGACACCTTTTGTTCGAGCGGCCCCGGTGGGCAGTCCGTAAATACTACTTATTCCGCAGTGCGTATCACCCACTTGCCGACTGGCATTGCCGTCAATATGCAGGACGAAAAATCGCAAACCAAGAACCGCGACAAGGCCATGAAGGTCTTGCGCGCGCGTCTTTTAGAGGCAGAGCAAAGCAAGCGCGACGCCGAGCTGACTGAAGCAAGGCGCGGCCAAGTAGGTAGCGGCGACCGCAGTGAGCGCATTCGCACCTATAATTTCTCGCAGAGCCGTGTCTCTGACCACCGCATCAACCTCACCACCCATCGCCTCGACGCCATTCTCGATGGCGACATCCATGAGTTAATTGACGCCCTGACCACGCACGATCAGCTCGAGAAATTGCAGCGGTCATAATGGGCGCTAAGTCATCCTTAACCTGGCAAAGTATCTTTCGCTGGGGCAGCGCAGAGCTTTCGTCGGCGGGGGTAGCAGACGCCGCCTGGCAGGCCGAAGTAGCCCTGCGCGCTGTGCTTGGCATAACGCGGGCCGAGTTTTTTGCCGCGCCGGAGAAGCTCATAGCGCATGATTATGTGCAGTGCTACCAGACCGATATTGCGCGTCTTGCCGCGGGGGTTCCCCTGCAATACCTCCTCGGTCGCACCGAATTTTACGGGCGGGAGTTTATACTAACTCCCGCTGTGCTTATTCCCCGCCCCGACACCGAAATATTGGTCGAGGTGGCGCTCGCAAAATTAGCTCATCTCGCGAGTCTCTATAGCGAAGAGCTCGAGGTGCTCGATATGTGCACCGGCTCTGGCTGCGTGGGCCTCTCCCTCGCCGCTTCGGGTTACAAGGCGCGCCTCACCCTGACCGATGTGTCTCCTGCCGCACTAGAGGTCGCCGCCACAAATACCCGCCACTTAGGTCTAGCCGACAGGGTTTTGCTGCGCGAGGGTAGTCTGTGGCAGCCCGTACAGGGCCGCAAGTTTCACCTGGTAGTAAGTAACCCGCCCTATATTCCGAGCAGAGAGATCGCTACTCTCGACCCTGCAGTACAAGAGGAGCCGCGTCTCGCCCTAGATGGGGGGCCAGATGGGCTAGAATTTTACCGCCACATAGTTGCACAAGCCCCTGCCTTCCTGCATCCCGCAGGGTGCCTCGCGGTAGAAATCGGTGCTACGCAGGGGGCCGACGTAGCGGCAATGTTCAGTGCGGCGGGTTTTGGCGAAATTACCCTCTCCCAAGACTTGGCCGGCCGTGACAGGGTCTGCGCTGGCAGGCGGTGTTGACAAAGCCACCTACTAGGCGTAGAATTAAACCCGAGGGAATGCCTCGGGTTTTTTAGTATCTAAGAAGGCTATCTTAATCAGAATAAGGAGTGGGGTCATGCGCCTATCTACCAAGGGGCAGTATGCCGTAAGGGCCCTAGTTGTCGTGGCCTTGCACGGAGACAGCGGCCCCGTGTCACTGCGATTTATTGCCGAGAGAGAAGATATTTCGGAGCAATATCTCGAGCAGATTTTTATGGATCTTAGAAGAGCAGCCTTGGTGACAGGCATTAGAGGCGCGGGCGGTGGCTACATACTGGCCAAAAGCCCGGCGGAGATAACCTCGGGCGACATCGTGCGCGCGGTCGAAGGCCCCATTCGTCTTGTTGATTGCGACCACAATGGCCCTTGTGAAAGAGTGCATGTCTGTGTCACGCGTGAGCTTTGGTCTCGCGTGTCGGCCAGCATGAGCCAAGTTCTCGACGACACAACTCTAGCCCACTTAGCCGCTTGCGCGACAGAAAAAATTAGTCAGGAGGTGCGCTAATGCAAAGAGTGTATTTTGACCACGCCGCAACAACCCCTGTTCACCCCGAAGTTATCGCCGCCATGCTGCCCTACTTTCATAACAGCTTTGGCAATCCGTCTAGCATTCATAGCTTCGGCCGCGAGTCACGCCAAGCAGTTGACAGCGCCCGCGAAAGGGTGGCCAAGGTGCTAGGCGCCTCACCTAGAGAAATCTACTTTACCTCTGGCGGCACCGAAGCGGATAATATCGCTATACAAGGCGTAGCTCTCGCCAAAAAGGGCCAGGGGCGCCACATCATAACTTCCCAAATCGAGCATCATGCCGTACTAGATGCCTGTAAGTACTTGGAGACCCAAGGTTTTGCCGTAACTTACCTGCCGGTCGACGAGTATGGCCGTGTGCGCGTAGAGGACGTTTTGGCGGCGCTTCGCCCCGACACTATTCTTATCACTATAATGCATGCCAACAACGAAGTCGGCACCATACAGCCGATCCGCGAGATTAGCGCCATAGCGCGAGAGCACAAAGTAACTTTTCACACCGATGCCGTGCAGACTGTAGGCAGCATTCCTGTTAATGTCGACGACCTCGGCGTCGATTTGCTCACCTTGTCCGCCCATAAGTTCTACGGGCCTAAGGGCATAGGCGTGCTCTACATTCGCAAAGGCACGAAGTTAAAGCCCCTCTACCATGGCGGCGGGCAAGAGCGCAAGTTCCGGCCCGGCACCGAAAATCATGTGGGCATTATCGGCCTAGCCAAGGCTTTAGAAATAGCCGCTGCCGATATGACCAGTAAGCAGGCCGAAGTAGCGGCCCTGCGCGACAAACTCATGGCGGGGCTCTTAGAAATACCCGAGGTCAAGCCAAATGGCCACCCCACAGAGCGTCTGCCCGGCAATGTCAATATCAGCATTCGCTATGTCGAAGGTGAGTCGCTCATCCTAAGCCTTGACATGCAGGGCGTAGCCGTCTCTAGCGGCTCAGCCTGCACCTCTGGCAGTCTCGACCCTTCGCATGTCTTGCTGGCCATGGGCTTAAGTCATGGCGAGGCGCATGGCTCGTTGCGCCTGACCTTAGGGCGCGACACTACCCCGGCGGAAGTGGACTATGTGCTCTCTATACTGCCACCCATCGTCCTGCGTCTGCGCCAGATGTCACCCCTTTTCCACAAGAGATAACAGTAAGAAACAGGGTTGTGCTTTGCACCCCGAGGAGGATAATTATGAGTAGTTACAACGAAAAGGTCATGGACCACTTTAAGAATCCGCGCAATGTTGGGTCGCTTGACGACGCCGATGGCATAGGCGAGGTCGGCAACATCAGCTGCGGCGACATCATGCGCATCTACATTAAAGTCGACCAAGACGAGCGCATCAGTGACATTAAATTTCAGACCTTTGGCTGTGGGGCCGCCGTCGCCACCAGCAGTATGGTCACGGAGCTAGCCAAAGGCAAGACCTTAGACGAGGCGCTAAATATGAGCAACAAAGATGTGGCCTCTTCGCTCGACGGCCTGCCGCCGGTGAAAATGCACTGTTCAAACCTAGCCGCCGACGCCCTGCATGGCGCTATTAAGAATTATCGCGAACGCAAGCACGCCTAAGTCCCGCACTGATCCCCTCCGCCTTGTTGCGGATGGGGATTTTACTTTGTGGTCAGAAAAAGATCCCTCTCCGTGGTGAAGGGTAGGAGCCGATTTCAACCACAGAGTACACAGAGGCGTGGAAAAGAGAGGAACAAGGAACGAGCACATCTAACTTAACTCAAATGTACTTAACTCCTTGTTTCTCTGTGACCTCTGTGTACTCTGTGGTAAAAAACGCGCCTTCCCCTCTCTAACCTCTAATTTCCAATCTCTAACCTCTAGTTATGTACTCTGTGGTAAAAAACGTGCTTTCCCTGCTCCTGCTTCTTATCTCTTGCTTCTTGCCTCTGGTACTCTTCTGTCTGGCAATGTGCGCTCTTGTGCTTTATACTGAACAAGAGACAAGTTAGTGAACCGGTAGTTCGTTAGTTTGATGCGTCGTGGCTAATGGCAGATTAGCGAACCCGTGGCTGCAAGGCCCATATATTTCACCGGATTGCCAACACTATCCTTGTGTTGGTGCTATTTCCGTGATAGTATAGTTATCACAGTGTCAAACTGTCCCATCTATTCCTGCTAGTCCTTTAATAAGGAAGGGGGGTCTCGAATGTTACCCTAAGGTGCAACTTCAGCGGCTAGTCAGGGTCTTTTAGGGTAGTCGGAAAACGTCCCCATTAAAAAGTGCGATGTCCCCTCCTCGAGAATCTTACTCAAAACGACTAGCGCATAGCCTAGAGACGTACATATAACGACTGTAACGCATTTTCTACGAACATGAGAGGGAGGACTAATCCATGAGGAAAATCATTTTTGTGGTTGTACTCTGTTCTTTGCTACTGCCAAATGTCGCGCTAGCCCAAGCGCATGAAGCCAGTCCAACCGACTCTTTAATGTCTCCAATTAGTCTGATAACAAATAGCGCCAACTATGATGTAAGAGAATTGTCTTTTATAGCGATAGATAATCTTATTGCTATAAAAAAGAATACAGAGATGAGCGCGGAGCAAGTTGTCCAAAGTGAGAATATCAAGAATCTAACTGAAATAAGACAGTTCATTAAGAATTTGAACCTTAAGGACTTAGGACAGGGTCACCTTGAGCTAATCTTACTAGAGGAACTAAAGGATCTTGAAACAAAAAGCGGGTATATCGAGCGCTATAGGTTTTACTCTCCCAAAACAAACATGGAGTTAACGGTAAGCTCTGTGAGTAGTCCGACATACTATGGCACATATAGCAATCATGAGTTTAGAAATTTCTTTTCTGTATACACTGATGCCTACCAAAGGCATTCTTATGACTCTAATAAGCATCAGCAATGGGCCCAAGGAATTATTGATTTCGCATTAATCTTTGCCCCCGTGCAAATCAGTATTCCATATTGGGCCTTGTCTCTAGCAAACAGGAATGACATAATCACATTTAGAACTGAGAGTATTAGGCATGATGGATCAGACGAAGTGACAAGACATTACATTACCATTCAAGACATATATAACATAATGAGAGCCGGGAGCAATCAATACTATGTAACAATAGTCGATGAAGCACGGGTGAATACAACTGATGCAGTGATCGACTTTGCATCTCCAACTAAACAAACTGCTGTGGATAATATTTCCTTTATGACGGGAGTCTACTGCTCTACCTGGTCAAATTCAACAATTTCACAGATAGTTAGAGGATACAATCAGTTTTACTACGATCCCGGCGCTCCAACATACAATCTGGTAGGTAGATTCTCTATACCTTGGCAATAGCTATGAAGTATGCAAAACTAGTAATTATGCTGGGCATCATTTTATGCACTTGTGCTTTGTATCTCCTAATGCAAAGCACAAGTGTTAATCATGCGTTAAAACTAGCAGCCTACACTGATATCATCAAACTAGAGATCTCAGTGCTTAACCCTCCATATAATTCGCCAACATACGGAGTTAAAGAGCCCTATGATATCTATCGCATTATGCGCATTCTCGATGAGGCCATTTTGATACCTGCATTTGGCAATAATCGCAGTTGGAGAACTCGCCCATTTGAGTCTTATGAGATACTGATTTATACCTCAGATGATTGGTATAGTTATGTGAGAATTTATGGCAATAAGTACATCGGTATTGAGGGACGTGTTTATAGAATTATACGCAAGAGTGATGTTTCCAAGATATATGGGATTATTACTGCGGGCGGCAACTAGGAACTTCAGTCTGACAGCGCGCCCCGCCATGTCGCTAGCGTTGTGCGCTCTTGTGCTTTATACTGAACAAGAGACAAGTTAGTGAACAGGTAGGAGGGAATACGCTGAAGTTTAAGTTTGTGCTGCTACTTGCCCTCCTGGTTCTTTTGCCGGCCGCCTTTCTCTACGATGCCACTTTGACGCCGCCACAAATTTTATACGACGTAGTAATTCGCGGGGCAACCATAGTCGATGGCTCGGGGGGGCCAGCTTTTCGCGCCGATGTCGCCCTCAAGGGTGAGCACATCGCCATAGTTGGCTCCGTGCCGATTCGCTCCGGCAAGAAAGAAATAAGAGGCGCGGGCTACATACTGACCCCCGGCTTTGTCGACATACACTCCCATGTCGACTCTACCATCCGTGCTCACCCCGAGGCCTTAGCCGCCTTGCGGCAAGGCGTGACCACCGTCTTAGTCGGTCAGGACGGACGCTCGCGCCAGAACATCGGCCAGTACCTAGCCGAAATCGAGGCCCTGCCTAATTTAGGCGTTAACTTTGCTACCTTGCTTGGACATGGTCTTATGCGCCACAGCGTAGTAGAGCTAAGAAGCAATATCACCCCAGCTGAGCTCGCCACCCTGAGCGCGATGGTCACGCGTGCCATGGAGGAAGGCTCTTTTGGGTTGTCTTCAGCGCTTGAATACTGGTACAATGCCCCAGCCACGATTCCGGAGCTAGTTGCGCTAAATAAAATTGTGGCGGCACACGGCGGCGTATATATTACCCATGTACGCGACGAGGCCGCGCAAATACTGCCCGCTATAGAAGAGGCCCTAGCAGTCGCCAGAGCGAGCGGAGTCGGTACCAGCATCACCCATTTCAAGGTGCGCTGGCGCGAAAACTGGCCTCTGCAAGACTTAGCCATCAACCTCATCACCGAGGCGCGGCGCGCGGGCCTTAATGTCATTGCCGATGCCTACCCCTACCTAGCGCCCGACTTCGCCACCTCTTGGCCGCTCCGCCTACACGCCCACCGCGACCCGCGCGACCTGCTCTTAAAGCGCACCACTCACCCCTACGGCACCAAGTATCTAGACACCACCTTGAGCGATATCGCCGCACAAGAAGGCCTTACTCCAGCGCAAGTTATAGACAACCTCTTGCGGCATGACGCCGCGCTTGGTGTTAACCCTCGCACTGAAACCCTCGTGACGGGGCTACTTATGTCCGAAGAAAACCTGCGCAAAGTCTTAAGTGCCCCTTTCACAGCCATTGCGTCAGATAATAATGCGCCCCCCATTACGGGCAGCATTGCCACTCACCCGCGAGGCTTTGGTACTTTCCCGCGTTTCTTGGCCAAGTATGTGCGCGACGCTAGGCTACTCACCCTCGAAGAGGGTGTGCGGCGCATGACAGGTTTGCCCGCCACCTTTATTGGGCTCACTGACCGCGGCTTGGTCAAAGAGGGCTACCGAGCAGACCTAGTTATGTTTCGCCTCTCCGAGGTAGAAGATTTGGCCACATTTTCGCGGCCGGAGCAGTTTCCCACTGGTATCGACTACGTCTTTGTTAATGGCGTGCCTTCGGTAGTGGGTAGTGAGTTTACCGGCAACACCGGTGGGCAGGTTTTGCGGCGCAACAGGCAGCAAGCGCCGCTGCCCTAAAAGCGCAACTGCCACGATACCCCTTGCAACATAAAGCCCCCGCAGCCCAGGTGAACTGAGCTACGGGGGTTGTTTTAACTTTACTGGCCACTCTATTCTGGCCACTCTATTTCGGGGCATCGCCCTCGCCTAGCAGCATTTCGCCCACCATATGCACATCGCCCGCCCCCATGGTTATCAGCATTTCATCCGGCTGTAGGTGGGTCGCTAAGTAACTAGCGGCTGCGGCGAGAGAACCACAGTAGCGCACATTAGCGTGCACGAGCGAAATTTGCGCCACCAAGTCTAGCGAACTCACCCCGTAAATGTCTTTTTCGCGCGCGGCGTAAATAGGGACGATGATTACTTCGTCGGCCTCGGCGAAAGACTTGGCAAAGTCGCTGAGCAGAGACTTAGTGCGGGTATAAGTGTGCGGCTGAAATACGGTAATAATGCGCCCCTTGGCAATATCTCGCGCCGCCGAAAGGGTCGCGATAATTTCTGTCGGATGATGGGCATAGTCGTCAATTACCGTCGCACCGTTAAAACACGCCTTTAACTCAAAGCGGCGGTGCGTGCCGACAAAAGTGCGCAGGGTCTCGCTCATGCTAGCCCAAGGTAGCCCCAAGTAATCTCCTACCGCTAGGCAGGCCAAGGAGTTTAAGATGTTATGGCGGCCATTGACTTTAAGGCACACCCTGCCTCTGTACGTGCCCCTCGCATAGACATCAAAGGAGCTACCCCCTTCGGCTTGTAGTGCAATATTAGTCGCGAAGTAGTCGCCACCCTGCATCAGACCATAGGTAACAGCTTGGCAAGGGGTAAACTTAAGAATCTCCCGTACATTGGCATCGTCATGGCAGGCCACGAGTAGGCCATCTGGCGGCAGCACCCCCACAAAGCGCCGAAAGGCGGCGACCACATGGCTGAGGTCACCGAAGTAGTCAAGATGGTCCGCATCTATGTTTAGGATGATGCCCACGTGCGGCTTTAAGGCCAAGAATGTTTCTACATACTCGCAGGCCTCCGCGACAAAAAACTCGCCCCCGCCCACTTTAACATTGCCGCCTAGGGCGTCAAGCTCGCCCCCGATCAGTACCGTAGGGTTCTTATCCGCCTGCTCGAGCATTAGCCCAAGCAGCGCCGTGGTCGTCGTCTTGCCGTGTGAGCCGCTTACCGCAATGCCTACCTTAGCCTCGCCCATAAGCGCACCTAAAAACTCCGCACGGCTTAAAACGGGCACGCCCATGGCGCGCGCCCTTACTAGCTCAGGGTTATCTGGCTTAATGGCGGCTGTGTAGACGACCATGTCTGCCCCCTCCACATAGGCGCTCGCATGCCCTTGGTAGAGGCAGGCGCCCCTCTCGCCCAGCCGCGCCGTGAGCGGCGAGTGCTTAAGGTCAGAGCCGGAGACCTTGTGGCCGCGTTTTTGCATAATGAGTGCCAGCGCGCTCATCGAAATGCCGTCTATGCCAATAAAGTGAATGTGCTTAGGCTTAAACAAAGGACTAACCCCCTAAGGTTGTGCATTCTAGCTTGTCGTGACCGAGCGTGTATTATACTTCGCGGCAAAAAGTTAGCCGCAGGTAAATTGCGTATTCGAGAATCTAGAGTATACTATTAACGTAATGGCTGTAGTTTTAGGAGGTAGCGCATGTCACCAATTAACAACAAGAGGCTTTTAAATAACTTTCTCGCCTTAGTGCAAATTGATGCCGAAACGACCAAGGAAGGGCGCATCGCCAGCGAAATCACCCGACAGTTTAAGGAGCTAGGTTTTTTAGTATACGAAGACCAAGCCGGAGAAAAAATAGGCGGCGACGCGGGCAATCTAATTATTAAGCTCCCCGGCACCCTACAGAAACCCGCCATCATGCTCTCGGCCCATATGGACCGCGTCTCGCCCGGCTTAGGCATAAAGCCTGTGGTACGCGACGGGGTAATCTATAGCGATGGCACTACTATTCTCGCCGCAGACGATTTGGCAGGGGTAGCGGGCATTATCGAGGCCGTGCAAACCCTGCTAGAGAGTAAGTTGCCGCATGGCCCAGTCGAAATCGTCCTCACCGTCGCCGAGGAAGGCGGGCTCAGGGGTGCTAAGAACCTCGACTACGCGGCTGTGTCTGCCAAGATGGGCTTTGTACTAGACGGCGGTGGCCCGGTGGGGTCGATTGTGATCGAGGGGCCGGCGCAAGACAGAATCAAGGCTACGGTTAGGGGCAAAGCCGCCCATGCCGGTGTTAACCCCGAAGACGGCGTAAACGCCATCGTGGCTGCGGCGGCGGGCTTGTCGCGCATGCAGCTTGGTCGTATCGACTACGAGACGACGGCCAATATCGGCGTTATCAGCGGTGGAGCCGCAACAAACATTATACCAGACATGGTCGAGTTAAGGGGAGAAGCCCGTAGCTTAAACATGCAGAAGTTAAAACAGCAGTCAGAGCATATGCGGCAGGCCTTAGAAGAAGGCGCCACCGAGCGGGGAGCCGTAGCCGAAGTTGCTATCAGCCGCATGTACAACGCTTTTTCTCTTGCACCCGAGGCAGAAGTGGTGCAAATTGCCAAAAGAGCGGCCGAGAGCATTGGGCTTACACCATCCTTAGTCTCGTCGGGGGGCGGCTGTGACGCCAATATCTTTGCCCAGTTTGGCATTTCTTGCGTCAACCTAGGCATGGGCTACATGAAGGTGCACACCACCGAAGAATATATCTCGGTCGAAAACCTAGAAAAGATAGCCGAGTTGACCCTAGCTATTATCGCGCAGCCCTAACTGATACTTATTCGCTAAAACAAGGGAGGCCCATCACCACATGGAGAAGTTTCGTCAGATTGTAGCTTTAAAATTAGCGCCACACTTAGATTTACCTGTCCACACTGTGCGCGCCATGATGGAGTCCCCCCCAAATTCCAACTGGGGCGATGTCGCTATACCCTGTTTCGCCTTAGCGAAGCAAAGGCGGCAGTCCCCCGCCAGCATCGCAGCTAAACTCGCCAGCGAGGTCGATTTGTCGGCACTGGCCAGCAAAGTAGAAGCCATGGGGGGGTACTTAAACATCACCTTCTTGAGCCACCGTGTGGCTGAAGAAATTATGGCCGGCTTGCAAAATGAGGGCTTCTTGTATGGCAATACGCAGCCCGGCCAAGGCAAAAACATAGTCATAGACTTTTCGTCGCCCAATATTGCTAAGCCTTTTGGCATAGGGCATCTTCGCACCACCGTTATCGGGCACAGCCTCTCGCGCATTTTTACAGAGCTAGGCTACAGCGTGGTGCGCGTTAATCATCTTGGCGACTGGGGCACCCAGTTTGGCAAACTAATTGTCGCCTACGAACTGTATGGCGAGGGCGACCCCCTAGAAGAAAACGCCGTCGACAAGCTCTTTCGCCTTTATGTCAAATTCCACCAAGAGGCCGCGCAGAACCCGGAGCTAGAGAGCCAAGCGCGCGAGTATTTTCGGCGCCTCGAAGCAGGCGACCCCGCCATACGCAAGTACTGGGAGCTCTTTAAAACAGTCAGCCTAGTCGAATTTAAACGTGTTTACGAACTCTTGGACATCACCTTTGACCACTTGCTAGGCGAAAGTTTCTACGAGCCCTTGCTCGCCCCCACCGTAGCGCAAATAGAGGCACAGGGGCTAGCCACGCTCTCTGACGGCGCGCTCATTGTCGACTTAGAGGCACAGGGCTTGCCGCCCATGCTCCTTAAAAAGTCAGACGGGGCAACGCTTTACGCCACCCGCGACCTCGCCGCCGCCCTCTACCGCCAGCGCACCCACGAGCCGCATCTTTTGCTCTACGTGGTGGGGCAAGAGCAGACCTTAGTCTTTAAGCAGCTCGCCGCCGTACTTAAACTCATGGGTGAGGCTGCCGGCGACAAGGTGGTGCATGTCAGCTTTGGGCTGTTTAAGTTCCCCGAAGGGCGCATGTCGACCCGCCGCGGCAACATCGTTTTTCTGGAAGACGTCTTAAATAAGAGCATTGAGCTAGCCTTAGCGGTTATAGAGCACAAGAACCCCACCTTAGAAGGTAAAGAAGAGATAGCCGAGAAGGTCGGCGTGGGGGCCATTATCTTTAGCGACCTCAAGCATGGGCGCATTAAAGATGTGACCTTTGACTGGGAGGAAATGCTCAATTTTGACGGCGAAACAGGGCCCTACCTGCAGTACACCCATGCCCGCGCCTGTGCCGTGCTGCGTAAAGCCGCGGAGGTGCCGGGCGTAGAGGCCGATATAGCTGCCCTCACGGACGAATATGCGCTGCCCCTCATCAAGCTTTTGGGCGAGTTTGCCCCCATAGTTGCCAAGGCCGCCCTAGAGTTCGAGCCCTCTGTAGTGGCGCGCTACGTGCTCGACCTAGCGCAGGCTTTTAATCGCTTCTACCATCATTGCCGCATTATCGGTAGCGATGACGGCGTGCAAAACGCGCGCCTAGCCCTAGTTCGCGCCACTAAGGTGGTGCTCGCGCGTGGGCTCTACCTCTTAGGGCTCTCTGCGGTAGAGAGAATGTAGTAAGGGCAGAAAGCTTTAAGAAAAGGAGGCGCGAGCGGTGGAGGAAAGAACGACCGTCAAGGAGTGGAGCGCCGGGGGCATAGTCTTTTGCGGCGACGAAGTGCTGGTACTGACTAATTTTCGCCAAGATGTGGTCTTTCCGAAAGGCCACTTAGAAGAAGGGGAGACCCCCCGCCAGGCGGCTCTCCGCGAGGTGGCCGAAGAGGCCGGTGTCGAACCAGAAGTGCTCGCTGGCCTTGGCTCTACCGACTACAGCTTCTATGTTCACCACCACAAAGCAAGGCATGACAAGACCGTCTACTGGTTCTTGATGCGGGCCAAAGACAAAAACATTCGCTGCGACGGCCGCGAGATTAAACGCGGGCAGTACATGAGTGTGCCCGAGGCCTTGTCGCTTTTAACATATGCCCCCGACCGGCAAAAGTTAGCCGAGGCTTATGCAGTGCTGCACAGTTTTGACAAAGGAGCTCTGCCATGTTAGAGCAATTACAGGCGTACTTGACGGGTGATTTGCGTTTCAACGAACCCATGAGCGAGCATTCTAGCTTCCGCATTGGGGGTGTGGCAGACGCGCTCTATGTGCCCTCTAGCGTCGCCGAGCTTAAAAAAGCCTTTGCTTTGGCGCTTTC
Organism: Bacillota bacterium; assembly: GCA_018333655.1. Taxonomy (NCBI): domain Bacteria; kingdom Bacillati; phylum Bacillota; species Bacillota bacterium. The sequence continues at coordinate 14,972 of JAGXTJ010000024.1, forward strand.
ACTAGGCATCCCTGTCACCATACTGGGGCAGGGCAGTAACCTCTTGGTGCTAGACGGCGGTATTCGTGGCTTAGTTATTAAGCTTGCCAGCACCCTCGACTGGGTAGAAGTACGGGGCACAGAGGTTGTGGCTGGTTGCGGGGTGCTCTTGTCCACCTTAGCGCACCAGGCGGCCGAGGCTTCCCTTACGGGCTTAGAGTTTGCCGCGGGCATACCCGGCACACTTGGCGGCGCCCTCACCATGAACGCCGGCGCCTACGACGGCGAGATGAAAGATGTCGTAACATCCGTACTCGTCTTAACGGCAGAGGGCCATGAGCAACTACTGACTCTAGACGAGCTTAGCTTTGGCTACCGCCAGAGCCTGCTGCAAAAGAAGAAACTTATCGCCCTCGAGGCGACGCTGGCACTGAAGAGCGGTAGTCGCGAGCAAATCTACGCCAAGATAGAGGACTTAAACCGCAGGCGGCGCGAAAAGCAACCTCTTACCCTGCCGAGCGCGGGCAGCGTCTTTAAGCGCCCCCCGGGGCACTTCGCCGGCACGCTTATCGAGCAGGCAGGGCTCAAGGGGCATCGCATCGGCGGAGCCGAAGTATCCACCCTGCACGCCGGCTTTATCGTCAATGTCGGCCAGGCTACGGCTAAAGACGTCAGGGCCCTCATCTGCCATATCCAAGCAGTGGTTAAAGATAAATTCAATGTCTGGCTCGAGCCAGAAATCCGCATCATCGGCGAAGAATAAATGGGTGACGAAAGTTAAAGGGAGGGTGACTAATGAAAAAAACAGCTACGGAATTAGCGCGCGAGCACTACCAAAACGGGTACAACTGCGCCGAGGCGATTTGGCTTGGTCTAAATGACGACTTGCCAGTAGAACAAAAAGCGCTGGGGTTAAAACTGGCCTCCGGCTTTGGCGGCGGCATGGGCTGTGGTGGGCTCTGCGGCGGGGCAGCGGGGGCCGTTATGGCCATCGGCCGCTTTTACGGGCGCGAGCTAGGCGGCCCGCGCAAAGAAGACGCCAAGCTTCTAGCCAAAGAACTAATCTCCGCCATCGAGAGCAAGTATGGCTCCGCCGCCTGCTCCGACCTTAAGCCCGAGACAGACGACTACCGTAAGCGCTGCGTAGAGTACGTCGCCTTCTGCGCCGACAAAGCCATCGAGCTCATGGATAGAGGAGTAGTAGACGAAGGCTGTGGCTGAGAGTAGCTCTTGTGCGCGGAGCGCAAGGACAAGAGGCAAGAGGCAGGAAATAGGAAGCAAGAAATCAGAAGCAGGAAATAGGAGGCAAGAGGCAGGAAGGTCATTAACGAGAAAGCTGCCCCGATGGGGCAGCTTGCAAAAAGCATGGTCGGGGCGACACGATTTGAACGTGCGGCCTCACGGTCCCGAACCGTGCGCTCTACCAAACTGAGCCACGCCCCGCTACAATTACTGCTTGATTATAGCATACCGCAAAAAAAAGGCAAACTTGTGCCCTGCGCAGGCAGGATTTAGTCCTGCCACCCGCCAATTTACTACCAACATCTTTTGGGAGGCGAAGGCGTTGTTCCACAAGCGGTGTGCGCATTGTAATGGTTTGTCTTTTTCGGCCTCGTCGCAAGGCATGTGGCTGTGCCCCTACTGCGGGGAAGATATAACGGAGACCGCGGCGGTGCTCGGGCAACCCTTGTGCATGACTGCCAAGCGGGAGGACAAGCAAGGCGAGTAGTGGCACGCTAAACTCTGGGGGGCGGTAGCCCCTTTTTTGTGCAAAAAAGGAGAGAACCATGCAAATTAAAGAAATCACCCTCGCACCACCCCTTATCGCCGCGCCTCTGGCGGGCATTACCGACCTACCCTGCCGCCTCATCGCCCGCGAGTACGGCGCCGCCTATGTCGTGAGCGAAATGGTGAGCAGCAAGGGCCTTATCTACGACCAAGCCAAAACGTGGGAGCTTCTCGCCCTTGACCCTCGCGAGCAACCCGTGGCGGTGCAGCTCTTTGGCAATGACCCCGGCGAAATGGCGCGCGCCGCCTACCTCGTAGCCGAGAAAACAGCCGCCTGCGCTATCGACATCAACATGGGCTGCCCCACCCCTAAAATAACAAAAAACGGGGCGGGTGCCGCCCTTATGCTAGAGCAAGCACTCGCCGCCGAAATAGTGCGGCAAATGGTCGCCGCCGTTTCTCTACCCATTACCGTCAAGACCCGCAAGGGATGGGACGACGAGCAGGTCAACGCCGTAGACTTTGCCCGCGCTATCGAGCAGGCAGGGGCTGCCGCCATCACCATACATGGGCGCACGCGCGAGCAGTTTTACAGTGGCAAGGCCGACTGGGGCATTATCGCCGCCGTAAAAAAAGCGGTGCGCATCCCCGTCATTGGCAATGGCGACATTGCCTCCCCCGCGGACGCGCACCGTATGATGGAGCAAACTCATTGCGACGGCGTCATGGTCGGGCGCGCCGCCCTAGGCAACCCCTACCTCTACCGCGATATCGCTCGCTCCTTCGCCGGCCTTGTGCCACTCCCTGCGCCAAGCAGCAGCGAAAGAGTAGCTCTCGCTCTGCGTCACCTAGAGCTAGCTGTCGCCCACAAAGGCGAGTATAGGGCGCTACGCGAAATGCGGCCCCACTTGGCGTGGTACTGCCGCGGGCTGCCAAGCGCCGCGCGCCTCAGGCAGCAAATCAATGTGGCAGAGAGCTTGGCTACTGTTAGGCAACTACTCCTCGCCTTTACCACCTAGCCATTACCGCATGCGCCCCCGTAAGTTCGTAAGCCCCGCCTCAAGCTGGGCATCGCGCCACACCGGCGGCTGTACGAGGCGCAAGTTTACCTGTTCTAGTAGCTCTCTACTGGCCAAGCCGTCGCGGTAGAGGCCAAAGTGCTGCTGAAAACGCATTACAGCCTGCCTAGTGGCGGCAGTATAGAGGTCATTTTGTGGCCCCTCGTAAAAGCCCAGTGCGGCAAGCGCACGGTGTAGCTTAGTAACCTCCGCATGCCTTTGCCCTAGCACCAGTTCGCGCTCCGCCGTCAGTAGCTCCGCCTTGGGGGCAGCAATTTCGGGCGCTGCTGGGGCAACCACAATACTCGGGGTAATGCCGTTATTATTTATCTCGTGGCCACTAGGCGTCAGGTAGCCCACTACGGTAAGCCTAACAGCGCCGACTCGCGCCCCTAGGTCGTAAATGCTCTGCGCCACACCCTTGCCAAAGGTCTTTGTCCCCACCAGCACTCCGCTTTTGCTATCTTGTATCGCCCCCGCCAGTATCTCTGCCGCCGAGGCGGTGCGCTCATCGACTAAGACTACGAGCGGCACTCTTGGCCCTGGCCCGGGCGACTGTACCGTTTCGCGCTGCCCGCCGCGGTAGACGATTACCGCCATGGGGCCAGCCCGCACAAAGTGCGGTGCCACTTGCATCATGCTCTGCAGCAGGCCGCCGCGGTTGCCGCGCAAATCTAGCACTAGCCCCCGTGCCCCACTAAGATCCGCCATCGCTTCGCGTATGTCCGCATCTAAGGCCGACCCGAAGCTATCCATGCGTATGTAGCCAATTTGCCCCTCGAGCATGCGCCACTCGGCAGATGGCGCCACCACATGGCCACGCTTTATGCTCACCGTCTGCAGGGTGTTGACATGGTTGCGGTAAAACGAAATAGACACGTCAGTGCCCACCTCGCCGCGTATCTGTGCCGACAGCTGCTCTAGAGTCAAGTGTCGCACATCGACCGCGCCGACAAAGAGAATAATATCACCAGCGCGTAGCCCTGCTCCGGCCGCCGGGCTGCCGCGAAACACTTGGGTAATGCGCGCGCCATCAGGCGTAATCTCTAGGCGCACCCCTATACCGGCGAATGACCCAGTCACCTGCTGCATAAACTGCGTATGCTCGGCCGGCGGTAAAAAGTTAGAATAGGGGTCATCTAAAGCGGCCATAATGCCGTCAATGGCGCCACGAATTAACACCTGGGGCGACACCTCGCGCCAGAAGTTCTGCTGCACTAGCCTTAGTACCTCAATCACCACCTGGTAGGCGTCGTCGGCGCGTGCCACGGGGGTAACCCAAGCGAGCGTCAACATGGCGGTCAGTAGAACCGCCGCAAGTACCTTTTTCACCTTCATTAAAATTCCTCCCGGCCAGTAGACTTCATATCTGTAACTACTTCGCCCCCGCGACGCAAACTCCTTGTCGCACTTGGTAGGGTAGGCCCTATCCCTGCGTCCCTAAGTGAACAAAAAAATAGAGCCACATCGTAATTTCTCACAATGCCGCTCCGCAAAAGTGGAGAACCCACTTTTTTTACGTACCCTAATTTTAAGTTACAGAAAACCAGTTGTCAATAAACCACAGCCCGATTCGACTAGCAGCAGTCTACGTCCCTACTGCTAGTTAACTTCTGTTAGTCCATTTAAGCAGTTCCTCGACTAGTTTAAAAACAGTAGTATAGGACTCACACTTTGACGGTGCCAAGTTTTTTCTCTTGTGGCATTCGTAGCCAATACGTGCATTCTTAATGGCAGTTGTTGTTTTGGGTTTCAGTGTCTTGTATAGCTTTGGGTCAGTCTTGACGTATGTGCGGCCAAGCAGATTGTTGAGTTCCCGTGCATAGTTATTGCGATGGAGCGCTCCATCCTGACGCCGAAAGTGCAAAATGAACCACAGTTCGAAGGCTTGGTTTGAGGACGCTACGCGCACGTCTTCTTTTTGCGCGAGTTTTATTGCTTCGTCAAAATTATGGAATTCGTCCCTGTCAAACACACACCAAACCTGAATGTATTGCCCTAGTGACTTCTCTTGCAGTGCCCGGTGCACGATATTGATGGGACTTCGGTTGTCCACTACAGTGCGTACCTTCACAGTACCGAGGTCAATCTTGAATTTGCTGAAGTAGGTGCTTTCAGTTTCCCCCGCGCAGACAACCAATATAACATTGTTTTGCTGTCTAGGCGGTCGAGCTCCCCTTCGATAATTCGTCGCTCGTCTACTCATACGCTGCGTTACGTTCTAGCCTAGGAATGGCTCCAAAGACGCCTAGTAGATATTTCTTTCTAAAGAGGTCATCCTTCCGGATGTCGGCGAAGTCATGTAGGGAGTAGAGTTCGCTTTCTCCGCGCTGATTCTTCTGCACAAACCATACTTGGTCGCGTCTGATGTCCTCATCTAGCAAAAGGACATCATGCGTGTTGCAGATGAGCTGGGCGGTTGATAGGTTAATGTCAAGGGAATGGAAGAGGTTGAGAATGAATCGTGTCAGGCTTGGGTGCAGCCTAGCGCCGAGTTCATCGATGATTACTAGCCTGCCTTCTTGCAGGCCTCTCAGAACAGGCCCGAGCATTTCGAAGAGGGCGAGTGTGCCTGCTGACTGGTACTCATCGAAGGGGAGGTCAACCGAGGCAACTCTTTCATTTTTGGCGCTGTACAAAGCGTGCCTTGTCTTAAGGTCAACTTCTCGGGTTTTCCTAATTCGTGTGAGACTAAAATCATCCCCAAGGTGGACAGTTTCTTCTTGAGAGTCAGTGTCAGTTATGCGAAATAGCACATTCTCTATGCCCGTGTCTGCCTGTTGAAGATGCTTTAGGACAGCGCGCATGTTTTGTTCGCTATCTCCCATATATTTGAATGTTTCCACCGGAGAAGATTGAGGGGTCAAGATCTGCACCGACTCAAGCCACTGCATAACATCCTTGGCGACCTTGTTGTTGAAGAGAGCCGCTACCGTAACAAAAAGCGCGTCTTCTCGCGTGTGATCTTTGATGGTTTCAAGTGCCTTGAGCGGTCCTCTAAGTTCTATTGTCGACCATGATGGCCCGCTGCGTTCAAAGAGCAAGCTTTCACGCTTCTCCTTTCTGTAGAGCCATTCTCCGTCCACCCGACCGCCAAGCAACTGAAAACCATACCTGTACAGTGTTGTTCCAGTGATGAAAGATATCTCAAACACGATGGGACTTTTTTCACTGTCTTGTGTAAATTTAAAGCCCTCCGCCTGCGCGGCCAGGCCCTTAACAGAAACCGAGTGCAATACCATCTGGCGCATGAACCACATAACCTTCAAAAGGTTGCTCTTTCCCGCTGCATTTGCTCCGTATACTAAAGAGCTTTTCAGGAGTCTCCCGTGGGGGTTATCTATGGTGTGTGTCTCCGCATGCTCCCCTATGGCAGAAGCCTGCATACTTAGCACGCAACTGCTCCGAAAAGATGCATAATTCTCGCAGGTAAATCCAACTAACATATTGACAGCTCCTTCAATCAGCGATTATGCTTCGAATATAGCATTAGTATGCCCAATTATCAACACTTAATGCCTAAATTCGCGAAATTTCTGCGAATATGCCCCGTAAGAATGCTCGTCCGCTAGGGCTGGAGCCTAACGCTTTTGCCAAGCCAGCAAGACGCTCGGGGAGGGCAGTAAATGCATGGAGTATTTAGGTGGCGAGGCTGTGTAAAAAGGCCTGTACATCCCTGGCGTACAACGTACGGAGTTTGACCGCATCTTCCCAGACAATTCGTACCTTTCGCTCATCTAGGTCATAGGAGTAGGCGCGCTGGAAAAAATGCCTGAAAGAGCGCAGATTGTCCAGTAAGGTGAAGCTATCCTGAGACAAGAGGGCGGGTCTTACGCCTTCTATCGTGTAGGTCATCCTTTTGAGCAGTTCGGCGTGATAACGCGTCTTGTGGTCGATATTGTTTTCAAAGGAGACAGCTACCGTCTTAAAGAGTCGTTGAACTCCTTTTCCACGGTATCCCTTCCTTTACTATTGTACTAGCTAGGCGATGTCCCTCTAGCTGCACGACGTCGACTTCATCTTTGCCGACTTCTCGTGAGAGAAAAGCCGCAGCTGCAAAAAAGTCTTTGTCCTGCAGCCCTGCGAAGGCTATATCTAAATCCGAAAGTTCGTCAAAGCCCTCCGGCCTGGCGACAGAGCCAAATACATAGGCTTGCTCAAACTGAATTAACCGGGACAGTTTATCGAGGGCTTTCATGGCATCGTCTAGCAATTGCGTGCGAAGTTGCTCCCGCTCTTGCTTTTTCTTAGCACGTGCGCTGTCTAGAATATGGGTTGACCACATAGCAACTCGCCTCCCCGATGCTCTCACTAACAATTATGACGCGAAAACTCTTGCGGGGCAAGCATCCTAGCGCTGCTGCTTGTAGCGCTCTTCTGCCCTAAGTGTATCCAATCGGCCGCGCATTGGCTATAATATTGGCAAGAGGATTGTCGTGGCATCAGCAAAGCTAGATTAATGCACGGGCCGGCCAGTCATTAGGGGTTTACGCCTTGCACAAAAAGGACAGAGTAAACACAGAAGGTGAGAGTGTGGAGGAGATAAGGGTTGCTGTCCGGGACGCGGTATACTGTCATTTTGAAGACAGAGATAGGCCACGAAAGATTAGCTTGCAGTTTGTGAAACAAGTATAAATTTCTAAAGACGTATTGATAAGGGAACTGTTTTCGTAGCACTAGCTATGGAGCGCGGCCACTATAAATGTGGCCGTTTTTGTGAGTAGAGGCAGGGTTTTGCTAGAAAGGAGGCAACCTATGGCAGTTAAGCGCAATGTGTTCAAGGCGGCTCTCGGTTTAAGTTTGGTTTCGCTTGTAAGCAAATTACTGGGTTTTGCCAGAGAGCAGGCCATTGCTTGGCGTTTTGGTGCCGGTGCCGCGGTGGACACCTATGTCGCCGCCCTGGCCATACCCACCCTTATTTCTGGCGTGGTGGGCGGCGCCCTGTCGACCGCCTTCTTGCCGGTTTACAGCGAAGCCAGAAATACTAAAGAGGGAGAGCAGCTCTCAGGCACTGTTTCGGTGGTAAATGCTCTGTTCGGCGTGCTAGGCTCTGTCGCCGCGCTCTACTTTGCCCCGTTTCTCGTGCGGGTCTTAGTCGGCAACTTCCCCGCGGCGCAGCAAGCGCAGACCGTGCTCTTACTCCGCATCCTGTCTTTTGGCACCCTGCTCATGCATATATCCTTCTTCTTGACCATGCTCTTTAACAGCCATCGGCAATTTCTCTTGCCCGCGCTTAACCCCGTACTACAGAACGGCATTATTGTGGCGGGCGTACTTGGTTTTGGCGCGGGGGGCATGGGCTATGTGGCGTGGGCCGCCCTTATCGCCATGGCGCTGCCCGTCTTGTTACTTCTTGGCTGGGCGCTTTTTCGGCACTACCCCATTTGGGCGTGGCCAAGCTACCGCGACCCTAAGTTTGCCAAGGTACTTAAACTATCTGCCCCCATATTTGTGGCGGGGGTTTTTGGGCAGCTCTACATGATCGTCGACCGCCGCCTCGCCAGCGGTCTTGACCCTGGCAGCATCGCCTCGCTTAATTTTGCCAACCGCCTTGTGCAGCTACCCTTTGGCATCTTCGTCATGGCGCTCTCTACGGTGGTCTTCCCCGCACTAGCCGACCTCGCCGCGCAGGGCAACAAAAAAGGCTTTGCCGAGGCTCTCGCGGCGGGGCTTCGCGCCTTGTTCATCTTGCTCGTTCCCGCCACGGTGGGGCTGTGGGTCTTACGCTACCCCATCGTGCGTCTTGCCTTTGAGCGTGGCTCCTTCGACGCCACCGATACCGCCAAGACCGCCTTCGCCCTAGGCTTCTACGCCCTAGGGCTGCTCGGCCTTTCGGCCGGCACAGTGCTCACACGCGCCTTTTACTCCCTGCACGACACTACTACGCCCGTCAAAGTCGGTATCCTTACCGCCGTGCTGCAGGCACTGCTCGCCCTGCTCTTGGTGCACCCCCTAGCGCATGGCGGCCTAGCCCTCGCTAACTCCATCGGCGTCTCGCTTGGCGCTGTGGCCATGTTCTACCTACTGCGTAAATCGAAAGTCCACTTAAACATGGGGGCGACCACCCTCCTCTCTAAAGTTGTCATTGCCGCGCTAGGCATGGGCGTCGTGAGCCACTTGCTCTTGACCGTCCTCAGCCCCCTCGGCGAGGTCGTCGCCCTTAGCGCGGCGGTTACCGGCGGGCTAGCTGTCTACGCCCTTGGCCTACTGCTCCTGCGGGTGGCGGAGGTCACCTCTGCCCTAAAAAAAGCCTCACTTTGGTGGCGGAGTAAACGCTAAGGGAAAAAGGCCGCAAGGCGTTTTTATTTTCGACAAATTTCTTGTTTTTTCGCAATATACAGGCTGTAGCATCACCTTATGGCAAGGTTGGAGGGAAGCTTATGCGGGCACTTCATCGGCTGCTCGTAGCCCTGTTCCTTTTATGGTATCGGGGGTCTGCGTAAACGCCCTAGCTATCTGTCTAGGGCCTGTAATCCTTGGCCAGGCGAATGAAGCCTTGGTCGGACTAATTCAGTTATGAGGAGATGATGTATTGCGTAAGTTGGTAGCCTTGGCAGTGATTACTGCCTTATTTTTTACCTTGCTGCCCTCTGTCGAAGCCAGGACCCCTACCTATATATTAGTCGTAGGCGAGACTGAGACTGGTGGGCACCTAGGTGTCGTTCGTGTGCTCGGACGTGAATACACTCTTGAGGTGTTGCCTAAAGCCGCGCAATTCGCCTTGCTTGGTCACGGCGTGCAAACAGAAAACCTCTACAGCCACCTCGCCATGTCTGAGTTAGTTAGCCGCACGGAGACAGCGCTCGGCATAAAGATTGCGCGCCATGTGCGCTTTAATGAACGACTCATTCCTGAAATCGTGCAGCGCCTAGGTGGAGTAGCGATAGGGGGACGCAGGCATTCTGGAGCAGAGGTGCGCGCTTTGCTCGACCCGCCTGCTAACGGTCTCTACACACGCTCCATAAATCAAATCGAAATAGTGCAAGCCATGGTGGCAGAAGCCCTGCGGCCCGCCAATTGGCTCAAGCTGCCTGGCATTGTGCGTGCCTTCTTCGCCGGGGTGCAGACAAACTACACCCTCACCGCGGCCCTAGGCTTACTGGTGCAGCGACCAACCAAGATAGATGTGGTGTACCTTAACCGCCCTGCCATCTACTTCGAGGGTCGCTACTATCCACAAAATTTGCCCTTACCGGTTGTAGTTGACGGGCGCACCCTAGTGCCCCTACGTGTTATCGAGCAAATTAGCGGGGCCACTATCAGTTGGCATGAGGGGCAACAAAGGGCAACAATTGCGCAGAGGGGTCGTACTATCGCCATGACGATAGGTCAAACGGTCGCTTGGGTTGACGATCAGGCTCACTCGCTAGGTAGCCCCCCCCGGCTCGTTGGTGGCAGAACGATGGTGCCCTTTCGGTTTATCTTTGAGCAGTTAGGGTATAATGTCCAATGGGTGGAGAGCGATTTTGTGATTTTAGTTAGTATCGATTAACAGGACTAATTCATTTAAGCGGGAGATGGTACAAGATGAGTACGGAGCTACTCGGGGCGGTTCTCCTAGCTGTTGTTTCAGGGATCATTTGGCTAGTTACCCGTAGAGCAGCTGTCTTGCACAAGGCTAATCGGCGCAAGGTCAGTTCATGGCGGCAATCTGAACACTACAAACCTTTCCTAGCAGGGCTAGAAGCTACCGACAGGGCACAATTTTTCGCGCACACGGAGCAAGAGCAGTATAAATTATACATGGATTGGACGCTTCGCGAAGGCCTCCGGGCGAGCGAACGACAGTTCACATTGTAGGCATAGCGCGTCATGCCCCCTTAGTCGTATTCCACCCGCCAGACATATTGTTTGGCGGGCGTTTGTGTTCACAAGGCCATCTGCTCGAAATCCAAATGCGAGAATATGCCTAGCTAGACCATGGAATGTAGAGGGGGTATTTTGCCTTGCCTGTCCGGAGCTTGCTGGCCCTTGTCGTTATATTTCTCTCGTGGTGGCCACGGCGCAGGGAGGGGGCTTATTCTAGCAAGTGTCATGCTACTGCTCGGTGTGGCAGCGCTCTACGGATGGTTGGTTTACAGTCCTGACCACTATCGCTTATCTACCATTTCGGACCCTGGCACAGCGATGCTCACATTTGACCTCGCGCGATTACAGGCTACCGAGCAGTACACTATACTGGGGCGGGCAAATATGACCGGCAGCGCTGAGCCGCAGGTGCGGGTAGTAGTCTGGAGCCTGCGTGAGGGAGAAATAACGGCGACTCTAGCGCAGCACAGCCTAAGGCAGAGCGGCAACAAAGGGCAACAATTGCACAGGGGGGTCGGACTATCACCATGACTATAGGTCAAACGGTGGCTTGGGTTGATGATCAGGCTCACTCACTAGGTAGCCCCCCGGCTCGTTGGTGGCAGAACGGTGGTGCCTTTCGGTTTATCTTTGAAAAGCTCGGCTACAATGTCGAGTGGGTGGAGAGCGACCATGTGATAAAGGTTGGTAAGTAACCTAGAACTCATGCAGTCCTAGCCGTAACGCCATATGACCCGGCTAATACCTAATGCTCCATTGCGCATGGTAGGCATCAGGAGAAGAAAGCTGTGTTGCCCCGAGGCAGTCACATCGGACAAGACGCGGAGCTAGATTTGTCGCTGAGACAGCATCTGGTTCCATTAGTTTGTTCTCAACAAAATTCCTGCTGAGCATAGTGCGGCAAAGCCCTTTAGTCTGCACCTAACCGCTATTTCAAATTTGTAATTGCAGAACCAGCGCATTTCACATAAGATTAATGGGCACCTGTAGTCTACATGCGCGCAGAGGACAACCAAGGGAGGTACAGCCTACATGCCCAAAACCGCCAAAGTCACAACGCAGCACACCCAGAGGCAGGCACACAAGCAAACTGCACCAAACATGTTCGCTTACAAATACTTTGTCGCCGTTTTTTCGCTCGCCCTACTGGGGGTGGGGGCCTTTTTGCGAGGCCTTTACTGGCCGATCGAATACTGGGCAGCGATCTTTCTGTGCACAGTTGTCGGTCTGCTGGCCTTTCTGCTGTGGCCTGACCTGCGCACCCGGGGGCTCACGCTCTCGTGGCCAAAATTTGCCGCACTCATTTTCTTAGGAGTTTTGCTTCTTGGGCTTATTCGGCCTGTATCGACTTATCATGCACTGCAGTCAGTTCTATTTTGGGCTAGCGTGTTGTTGGTTTACTTGCTGTGGAGTGCGATGCCTCTAGACAAGGCACAACTGGAAAGAATTATTACAGGGCTAGTGTTGGCGGGCGCAGCCCTTGCCACAGCTGGTCTTGCCGTATACACCGGCGTTTATAGCTATGAACGTTGGCTAGTGGGCGGGCGCCTTTCTGCTGGCTTCGAGTACCCGAACGTGGCTGCAAGTTGGTTTTTGGTCACTTTACTGTTGGCGCTGCACCGTCTAATACACAGCGAGAAGCAACCCTTCACCAGTGTGTTCTATGCCATAGCGGCGCAACATAGTTTAGCGGCACTGTTCTTTACCTATTCACGAGGTGGTTGGCTCGCGGCAGGGGCCTGTGTGGCTCTGTTGATAGTAGTCAGTCTGCGTCAACGAGCTCTGTCGACAGTGCTCTCTTTGGTGTGGGTGGGAGCCTTGGGGCTACTTAGTATATACGTGCTACTGAGGTTGCAGTCCCTGCAGGGGTTTGCGCTTTTTTGGGCGCTCTCGCTCTTGGTGGGCTTGGGTACCTTAGCGCTGGGACGTCTGCGTGACCGCACTGTTTCGCGTCAGGCCTATTTGGGTGTGGGGCTACTTGTGTTTGCCGCGACGGGGGCCATAGCCTATCGCTCGTTGCCCTTTTTGACAGAAAGACTGCAGGCAGTGGTGGCGCGTTTTTCTTTAGAGGTAATGCTGCAGGATGGCCGGCTCGTGTTCTTTCGTGACGCTTGGCGCATTTTTTTGCAAAGCCCGGTATTTGGCCACGGTGGCGGAGCGTGGCGTTCGCTTTACCACCGCGTGCAGAGCTTCTTGTATGGTTCGGCGCGTTTGCACTCTGATCCGTTTGAGATATTGCTAGAGGTGGGCTTCGTTGGGTTTGCCGCTTATCTCGTGTTTGTCGGCTGGCACCTCATCAAAGGCGTGCGCAGCTCTAACCGTCAACACCAAGCACTGGCGCTAGCATCATTCGCGCTACTCTTGCACTCCACCATAGAAGCCCTCTTGGGCTTTCCGGTGCTATACTACTTGCTGGCAGTCATGCTTGGTATTTTGGGTGCTGACCTACCTGCGGCCAAGATTGCCTTGCCGCACCTTGCCCGTTTACAGCTACGCCGCCTGTTTGTTCCCGCGCTCCTAGTTATGTTAGTTGTATCCGGAATCTTCTGGCTAGCCGAGGCAGAGGACATGTGGAACATTCGCGCGGCAAACCTACGAGGTGATGCCGCCGCAGTTCGCGCGGGGTTAGAGCGAGCCCTCAAAGTGAACCCATATGCTTTTGACAGGCGCATGGCCTATATTGGCTTGCTATGGCGGGAGAGCCCCCAAGAGCAAGCATTGCCAAGCGCCTTGGCTGCGGCTCTCCGCTTTTGGCCGCACGACCCCCGCATAACTAATCTGTTTGGGCACTACTACCTAGGTCGGCAAGACTTCGCACGTGCGGTTGACTATTTTACGCAGGCACTAGAGCAACAACCCATGAACATTCAAAACCACGAAGCGTTGGCACTAGCGCATCTTTTCGCGGCGGTAGACGCCGCTGCTGAAGAAGCCGATGCCAGGGCGCATTTGTCAAACTTAGAGAGCGTGCACACAAATGTATCAGACATCATCACGCGAACAGACCCTGCTTGGCTCGTGCAAAGTACTATTCCCTTTGTAAAAACCCCAGTACTCACTACCACGCAAGGCGCACTCTTAGTTATGCGTGGGCACGTTGCCCAAGCCGTCGATGTGCTTAGTAACCCGGCCCTTGCAAAAAATGCGGACAGCCGTGAGACAGCACTAGTCTGGCTGATAAGGGCGCTTGAGCTTAGCGGTCGACACGATGAAGCGCAGGCAATCCTCGCTCTAGAGGAGGGCAATGCAGGGTTTAGAGCACATTTGGCTCATGTTTCTGCAGCAACGGATCGTAGTGACTAACGCTATATTACGGAATGCTTACAATTGCTAGGCACAGATAGGCATGCGAAAGCCTATGAAGTATATTAGTGGCAGAGCCTAGCGCGTAAAGCGCATGGCGCATTAACGCCTCCTATCGTCTTGTGGCCCTACGGGGGTAGCATGGTCGACGCAAGCTAGGGAGTGCGAGTTTCCCTTTCAGTATCTAAAGGAGGTCTAGAACGCAATGAAAAGAATAACTGCTTTACTGCTAAGTCTGGTAATGATGTCGAGCCTTTTCGCCGGCGTAGCCTTTGCCAGCACAACCCCCCTTGTAGCGCTGCAGGCGTCGGTAAGCGGTGTGGTTGCCCGCGACAGCGCGATCATAGTCAGCGGAGCCCTGTTGCCGATTGGCACACCTGGCACAACTGCGCTCAATACCAATTTGTACAGTGTGGCTGTCCAGCATAGGGCGCCAGGTGGGAGTTGGCTCGGCACGACTTTCAACCTTTACCAACCGATCACCGCTACAGCCGGATCGTTTTCGTTCGCTTTCGTTCCGGACAGAGCTGGTGACTATCGCCTAGCTGTAGTCGCCACAGCCGCTTTGGATACCGCACTTAACAGTGCCCTCGGCACAGCAACTCCGCTTCTCACTCACACGATCGGGACCGTTGCCCCCAACTCCCTCTCCGTCTCCACAACGACTCCTTCTGTAACGTGGGGACTCTATCAAACGGGCATCGGCCAGCAGGTCACCATTCCGCTCAGTATCACGCGAGTAATCGGCGGTGTGCTCAACAATTTCTACGATACCGCTCTTCTCTCGAGCGTAACGTACAATGGTGCCACGCTTGCTAGTGGTGCTGCTGCCTTAGAAGCAGTTACTTCAGCTGACATTGCTGCACAAGTGCGGCGTGTGACTATCACTCAGCCCACTGGCGCATTAGCTGCTGGTCCTCTAGTGATTACAGTTACTGCTGAAAATGGAGAGTCCATCGGCCCGGTTACGGTTAACGTGGCTGCGCGCGACGCTTTCAACATCATTGCAACGCCCAGCGCGACCCCTACAGTAGGCACAGCTTTTGACCTTACCGTTACAGCTTTTGATGCCGCTGGCCTTCTACCAAGGGAAGCAGGCGTCGCTCAGAGGCTTGATTACACCGTATCAAGGGTCAGTGGTCCGTTCGCTGCCCAACCTACACGTCGTGTTGCGGGTAACGGAGCCATTGCGTGGACCGGTCTCATTCCTCGCCAAGGCGGCGACATCGTGGTCACGACTGAGTTCTACTCGGACACGCATGTTCTGCTCGCCACTGTATCTCGGACCATTACCGTAGCAGGCCTCAGGCTTGAGCGCCCTGTAACTACCGTACGCCGCCTCGACGAGACTACACTGCGCGTAATCGTAACCGATGCCGCTGGTAATCGCGTCAATAACGCGCTTGTGACGTTTGAGGGCACTGCTGGCCAGTTTGCCGTTCGTGACATCAACACCGGCGAGTTTGTCAACACAGCCTCACCTACACTCCAAGTGAATGGGTTGTTGCCTACTCAGCCACGTGGTTCGTCAGTCGTTAACGGCGAGTATTCCATCGATGCAAGACTGCGTACAGTCGGCGACATTAGTGTCAGGGTGCAATTGCCCAGAGTGATTGGGGCTACACTTGAGTGGAATCCTGCTCCTCAAATCAATTGGACATCTGCCATTGCCGTGAATCCGACTCTTGGGTACACCCTATCTCTTGAACACACGCTCCTAGCTGGTTCTGCCGACGAGGCGGTTCTTGTCACTGTGCGCGATGTAGCCGGTGCGCTAGTGAACGATGCGACCTTGGCGTTCACACTCACCGACCCGACCGCTGCTATTACCCCGACACTGACATCCGCTGTTTTTAGCGGCAATGGTGTTTATAGCTTGCGCATGAATGTAACTGCAGCAGGTTCTTACACCATCACTGCGAACAATACAGCAGGCACCCTGACAGGTACTGCTACCATTTCCGCAGTTGCTCCGGTAGTGGCAGTAACCCCTGAAGGTGGTCGTCTAACCCAAAACTTCTACGACACCATCACTGTACGTGTGACCGATCCACGCACCAATGTCGCTTTAAACCGCGATATTACGGTCGCTGTACGTCCGGCCTTGACGCCCCTTCGTGTTACTACCGTCCCCACTGCCATCAACTTCGAGGCGCAAAATAGAGCGCTTACGACAACCGGTACGACATGGGATGAGGCTGACGGTATCGCTTCTGCCGTGTCGGAGCGTCAGTTCAGAATTCTTGCCACACCCAATACCACAGCTCTGCGTACCATCGCAGGCGTTGTGCATGAGCCTCAGGTAAGTGTTGTTGTCGCTGGAGCAGCCACTACTCACTTAACTCTCTCTCCTGCGACGCTACAGGTAACACCAGCGGAGCTCTTCTACAACCGCCAGAACGACGTGACTGTACAGTTGCTCAACGCTCACGGCGTCGGCATGGCTAGCAGTGTTGCCATCTCTGGAGCAGTTACGCTCGCCTCCACTACCCTGCCTGCCGCCGGGCTCACCCTGCGCGTCAATCCTGTCCCAGGGGTTGTGTTCGCACCTGAAGCAACATTCACAGTCACCCCTGTGCACGGCACAGCACTGACCGTCAATCGTCCGGTCGTTCTTCCTCCCGCTGACGCAGTAGCGCCTGTTATCACCACTAACGCTCCTGCTACAACTACCGCTGCCACCCTGCCCGTTACCGTAACAATTACAGACGATGTAAACGTTACCGGTATCATCTTTGAGGGTGCTGCAGTCACCATCTTCCCTGCGCGCACTCAAACCTTCGTGCGCAACGTTACCCTCGCTGTCGGCGCTAACACCTTCGTGGTAGTAGCTACCGATGCCGCAGGCAACGTCACCACCCATAGCGTCACCATCACCCGCACCGCTCCTGCTGCTGCCGACACCGCGGCACCTATCATCGAAGTGACTGTTCCTGCCGTAACGACCGAGGCTACTGCTGTAGTCACCGTTACTGTAAGAGATGCAGTGAATATTGCCGCTAACGGCATTATCTTCGACGGCGTGGTTATCCCCGGTTTCGTAAGTAGAGAGCAAGTCTTTACCCGCACCGTCAACCTGCGCGAAGGCATGAACATCTTCACCGTCGCCGCACAAGACGCTGCTGGTAACGTAACTACCCGCACTATCGCTGTAGAGCGTCGTACCCCGCCAGCACCAGTTAGCCATGTTATCACCATCGGCAGAGCTAACCCCGCCATCGGCCTCGACGTACCTGCTAACGTGCGCAATGGTCGCCTCATGGTTCCTTTCCGTTGGTTCGGTGAGAGAATCCTCGAAGCAACTGTTGACTACAGAGTACAAGGCACTGCCGAGATCGTCACCCTAGTAAAGGGCAACATCTCTGTAGAGCTCACACTCAACAGCACCATCGCTAAAGTTAACGGCACCCCAGTTGCTCTCGATGTAGCAGCCTTCGCCACCGGCGGCCGTACCTTGGTACCTGCCCGCTTCTTGGCTGAGACCTTCGGCTACACCGTCAACTGGAACCCCGCTGACGACAGCGTGACCATCAGCAAGAGATAGTCACTCTAAGCGAAAAAGAGAGGCCTTGTGGGGGAGACCCTACAGGGTCTCTTTTTTTCGTCTTTGCAGGGCAGTCGACAGAGTGCTGCTGGCTATAGATTGACAGCCTTCTGGCGCGAACGATAAACTAAGGTGGTAATGGTACCGAGAGGAGAGCTTAAAATGCCTCACCCCCGACATAGGAGCAGTAAAGTGCTGTGTGCCCTGCTCGTAACCCTGCTAGTGTTCGCTACCGCTGCCCACCCCCTGCGGGTGGAGGCCGCTGCCGTGACCCATGTTACAGCGACTCCTACTACTCTTAGTTTGCTTGTTGGGGGCACAGCTACTGTGGTGGCGACAGTGCACCCCGCGCACGCCGTTGACCGATTGGTTAATTGGGGGAGCAACAACGTCGGCGTGGCCACTGTGAATAGTACGGGGGTAGTCACGGGGCAAGCGCCCGGCTTGGCTATCATTACTGCTACGACTAGGGACGGCGCGCACACGGCGAGTGTAGCTGTTTCTGTTGCGACGCAGCCAGTACGCGTGACCGGCGTAACTTTGAACGCAGCAAACCTAAACTTGGTCGTTGGGGCGACCTGGTCTATAGGTGCTACCGTCAGCCCGGCTAACGCCAGTAACCCAGCCGTAGTATGGTCGAGCAGTAATGCGGCAGTGGCGTCGGTTAATGTGCATGGCCTAGTGACAGCGGTGGCGCCTGGCCTTGCTATCATTACCGTGCGCACGCAGGACGGCAACTTTACCGCGCAGGTGGTTGTCGAGGTGGCTGCCCTTTTTATCCCCCCGACGGGCGTTAATATAACCCCCGCCACCCTAAACTTAGCTATTGGGGCGAGTGGGACTTTGTCGGCCTTAGTTTTGCCCCATAACGCCACCAACCGCTCTGTGGTCTGGGCCAGCCTGACCCCCTTGGTGGCGCAGGTTAGTGCTACAGGCGTAGTTACCGCGATTGCTCCCGGTGTGGCTTCTATTGTGGCGAGAACGCAGGATGGCACGCAAGAGGATACTGCCACAGTCACCGTGCCCGTGCCGGCTATTCCGGTCACTGGGATTACTACGCCGCCGGGCGTGGTCGCCATGACGACAGGCACGACGCGCACGATTACGGCAACTATACTGCCGGCTAATGCCACTATACGCCTGGTTAGGTGGGCCAGTAACAACCCCTTCGTGGCTACCGTTAACGCGACTGGCGTGGTTACCCCCGTCGCCCCAGGTACAGCACATATATCGGTCACCACTTTGGACGGGGGCTTTGTGGCCTGGGTAGAGGTGCAAGTTAGCATGCCCGTAGTGCCTGTTACTGGCGTGACCATGGCGCCCACCACGCTGAGCCTGGTAGCTGGGCATACGGGTGGTTTAGCGGCTACTGTCGCCCCGGCCAATGCCACTAACCGCCTAGTAACTTGGGCGAGTAGCAACACCCAGGTGGCGTTGGTGGACGCCAATGGGGTAGTCTTCGCCATCGCCCCGGGCACTGCGACCATAACGGCGCGCACCACAGATGGTGGGCGCACGGCGACGGCGGCGGTTACTGTTACAGCGCCCGTGGTTTTAGTAACCGGCGTGACCATTGCGCCTGCGACACTTAGCCTGGTAACTGGGCAGACCGGCACTTTAGCGGCTACTGTCGCCCCGGCTAACGCCACTAACCGCCTAGTAACTTGGGCGAGCAGTAATACGCAGGTGGCCACGGTTAACGACAGCGGGGTAGTGACGGCACGCGCCCCGGGCACTGCGACCATAACGGCGCGCACCACAGATGGCGGGCGCACGGCGACGGCGGCGGTTACTGTGGCGTCGCCTGTTGTCGTAGTCACTGGCGTGACTATTGCGCCCACAACTCTAAGTCTAGTGGCTGGGCAGACCGGCACTTTAGTCGCCACTGTCGCCCCGGCGAACGCCACTAACCGCACGGTGACCTGGGCGAGTGGCAACACACAGGTGGCGACAGTAAATGCCAGCGGCGTAGTGACCGCGGTGGCCCCGGGGCTGACCACCATAACCGTAACGACGAGCGATGGTGGGCGTAGCGCGAGTACCGCTGTCTCGGTAGCCCCGCGCCCCATTTTGGCCACGGGTGTCGCCCTCTTGCCGGCTAACCTGCAGCTTGCCCGCGGGCAGGTGGGCCACTTGGTGGCCACCGTGCTGCCAGAGAACGCTGCCAACAGGGCCGTGTCTTTTGCCAGCAGCAATGCGAGCGTGGCTACGGTAGACGAGCGCGGCGCGGTGACGGCGCTAGCGCTAGGCACAGCGACGATTACCGTCACCACCGCCGAGGGCGGGCACACCGCCGAGAGCCGAGTGGTAGTGGGGCCGCCGCGAGTGGAGACGAACATAGCTGTTGACACCGTAACTGCCTTAAGTTTGCCTGATTATGCCGATGTACTGGTGCCGGCGGGCGCGATTAGCGGCGTAAATGCCCGGCTGATAGCCGAAGTGGTGCCCCCGCTGGAGGCGGCGCCCTTGCTTGCCGCTGCCAGCCGTGCCAACTTGGTGCCGGCCAGTGAAATAGTGCAGCTCACTTTAAGCGGGGGCACTGTCAACAGGGCGGTGCACCTGGCGCAGCGCTTTACGGCTGCAGCGATGGCCGCAGGGCAGCTGCCGGCTATTCATGTCTACAATCCCCGCACGGCAAGATGGGTTTACCTAGGCGGTACTGTGACCGACCGGGTAGTGACTGTGCCGCTAGATGCCTTTGGGCAGTTCGCCGTCTTTGCCACCCGAGGGGCACCAGCCCTGCCAGACATGGCTGGGCACTGGGCCGAGGTGCCTGTAAGGACA
This sequence comes from Bacillota bacterium, assembly GCA_018333655.1. NCBI lineage: Bacteria > Bacillati > Bacillota > Bacillota bacterium. Next base: position 35,177 of record JAGXTJ010000024.1, read on the forward strand.
CTAGCCGGCATGCACATTGTGGGTGGGCATAGAGACGGCAATTTTAGGCCCGATGCTGTTATTAGCCGGGCAGAATTTGTGGCTATGCTTACGCGCGCGCTAGGCCTGCCCGAGAACGCGCGGGCTGCAGAGCGCTTTCGCGATGCCGCTACCTTTAGTTGGGCGGCGGGCGCCATTGGCGCGGCGGCAGAGGCCGGCCTGGTGGGGGGTAATGCTGATGGCACCTTTTCACCCGAACGTCGCATAACCCGGGCCGAGCTCGCGGTCATTATGTCGCGCGTGGTGCAGCAGGGGCTAGTGACAGTGCCGCGCGTGCCTAGCGTAAATTTTGCCGACCAGCAGAGCATACCAGCCTGGGCGCAAGGCGGTGTGCGCATAGCGGCTGAGGCGGGCCTTGTGCAGGGCTCGGGCGATGGTAGGTTTAACCCGCATAATTTAGCCACGCGGGCGGAGGTAGCCACCATGCTCTACCGCCTGGTGGCAGCGAAATAGCCATCATGATCTATCGCATGATGGCAGCGATACAATAGGGGGCATGACTTTGCCGTGCAAAATGACATTTCGCGAAGTGCTTAATGTGCTGGGCGTACTGCTCGGCCTAGGCGTGGCACGGCTCGCGCCTCTGCCTGGCCTTGAAGTCGAGGCGATGTGGGCGCTCGGCCTCTTGGTCTGGGCCATTTGCGCCTGGGTGGGGCAGGTGCTTGACGACTATGTGGTGGCGCTACTGATGGCCGTGGGGTGGATAGCCCTCGGCATAGTGCCGCTAGAAGTGGCCTTTGCCACCTTCCACAGCCGCACTTGGTGGCTCTTGGTGGGGGCGTTAGGGCTTGGTGCGGCAGTGGCTAAGAGTGGGCTCTTAAAACGCACCACCCTCCTTATGCTCTCCGTCATGCCGGCCAGTTACTTAGGGCAGGCGCTGGCCCTTTTTGCTACGGGGGTGCTGGTCTGCCCTGCCATACCAAGCGTCACCGCCAAGGTAGCCATCACCGGCAAATTTATACCTGCGCTGGCCGAAGGCCTAGGCTGCGACGAAAAAAGCCGCGGCAGCGCGGGGCTTTTCTTGGCCATGTACCTAGGCTTTGTGCTGGCGGCACCCATGTACATGACGGCCACTAGCACTAATCTATTCTTGGTGGAGCTACTGCCGGCCCACGAGGCGAGCCGCATGACCTGGCTCTTTTGGCTGCGTGCGGCGACGCCCCCTGTGCTCTTGGCGGCCGTACTGGGCCTTGGGGCCATTATGCTGCTCTTTAAGCCGCAAGGCGGCAGAGCCGCCGATAAGGCGCGCGTGGTAGCAGACCTGAGGGCGCTCGGCCCCCTTAGCCGCTCTGAGAAAATAACTCTCGTTCTTTTGCTTAGCGCCCTGCTGGCATGGATTACCGAGAGCTGGCATGGCCAGCACCCTGCCACGGTGGCCCTAGCGGCCCTAGCCCTACTTTTGGCGAGCAAGGCCATGGATAAAAAGACCTTTCATGCCGATGTAGGCTGGTCGTCGCTTATCTTTCTCGGGGTCATCCTTAATGTGGCACAGGTCTTTCAGCGCCTGCGCATTGACGCCTTTTTGGGCGAGCAGCTACTGCCCTTACTTACTCCCCTCATGGGGCAAGTCTACCTTTTTGCGGCCCTGCTCATGCTGCTTACCATGCTGCTGCGCTTTGTCATGGTTTCTATAAATGCTCTTTTGGCACTGCTGATGCTTATACTGCTGCCGGCAGCGCAAGCGGCGGGCATGAGCGCCTGGGCGCTCGGCATGATTATTCACTTGGCGGCGCATGCGGTCTTTGTTATGCTCTACCAAAACATCGTCTATGCCGTGGGCTACGAGGCGGCAGAGGGCAAGGCCATAACCGAGGCCGATGGCGCGCTGTTTTCGCTCGTCTTTGCGGGCATTTCTTTTGTGTCGGTACTGCTCTTTTTGCCCTACTGGCGTTACCTCGGCCTGCTGTAGCCCGCCTTTAATAGTTTACAAATAGGGCGCCCTCTGGGCGCTCTTTTCTTGCATCTTGGGCTTTCTGTGTTAAAATGTACTTGTATACAAAACAGTGCACAAGGGGAGTCGGCAGTATGGGCTATATCAGAATTGGCGACAAACTAGTCAGCCGCGAGAAAATTATGCGCATGGTCGACAAGGTGCTAGAGCGTCGCGCCTCTGGCCTGTCGCAGCAAGAGGTGGCGGGCGACTTAGGGCTTGACCGCAGCTTTATTTCGCGCTTAGAGACTTTGGGCGAGCTACGCAAGGGCGGCAAAATTTCGCTCATTGGCTTTCCGGTGGGCAACAAAGACGAGCTCACCCTAGTGGCGGAGGAGTATGGCGTAGACCATGTCTACTTGCTGACCGAGGCCGAGCGCTGGGCGCTTATTCGCGAGCGCAGCGGGGCGGAGCTACTGAACGAAATAATGGGGCTCCTTGGGGCACTGCGCGCCTTTGACACGGTTATTTTAATCGGTTCAGATATGCGCATAAAGCTGGCGGAGGCGCTGGTAGACAAACAGATTATACCGATATACATTGGCGCCTCGCCCATCCGTGAAGACAAGTATGTAGACCCGAGCGAGCTACGCGCGGTGCTTGCGGGGCTGCGCTACTAGGGGGTAAGGCTATGAAGACAATTATTAGCGTGAGTCTAGGTTCAAGCAAGCGCGACCACCGCGTCGAGGTGGAGCTTTTGGGCGAGCATTGCGTTATTGAGCGCATCGGCACCGACGGCGACTTAGGGCGTGCCGTTGCGCTTATTAGGCAGCTAGACGGCAAGGTAGATGCTTTTGGCATGGGCGGCATCGATCTCTACGTGCAGGCTGGCGGCAAGAGGTACATCTTGCGCGAGGCCAGGCAACTAGCAGCAGCAGCCCAAATTACGCCCATTGTCGACGGTACCGGCCTTAAAAACACCCTGGAGCGTAAGGCCGTGCGCTATCTAAACGATGTTTGCGGCGTCGCCATCAAGGGCACCCCGGTGCTTATAGTCTCGGCGGCGGACCGCTTTGGCATGGCCGAGACCTTAGCCGGGCTTGGCGCCAAGCTCACCCTAGGTGACCTTATCTTCACGGTCGGCCTGCCCGTGCCGCTCTACAGCCTGCGCGCACTAGGGGCGGCGGCTAAAGTTCTAGCGCCCCTACTGACACAGCTACCCATAAGGTACCTCTATCCCTCGGGTGCGGACCAAGAAAGGTCTGTTTCTCGCGGCGCAAAGTATTTCTATGAAAATAAAATTATTGCGGGTGACTTTCACTTTATACGACGCTACATGCCGGATGGCTGTCAGGGCAAAATTGTCATTACCAATACGGTCACCAAGCAAGACCTCGAGTGGCTCAAGCAAAAAGGCGTGCGCCTCTTAGTCACTACCACGCCCGAGCTTGACGGACGTTCCTTTGGTACTAATGTCATGGAGGCGCTGTTGGTGGCATTGTCGGGCCAGAAGGACGCCAATTTAAGTGCCGGGGAGTACGAAGTTCTCTTAGACAGGCTAGATTTCAAGCCTCGCGTCGTCGAGCTAGGCTCGTAGTGGTTAGAGAGGTGGAAAAGAAAATGCGCAAATTTGCCTTTATACTGCACCCCATCGTAGCAGACGACATCGCTCGCAAGTTTAAGTTTACCGCCAAATGGTCTGACGTGTGGAAAGAGAGGCTAGTCAGGCTGCTGCCGCCTCTTAAGGTTTCGCACATTACCGGCATTAAGTCTGACCACGCCGAGGTTGAGGGGTACTTTGTGGCCTGCCCGCTTACCTCGCGGCAGCTCTTAGGCGCTGTTTCCGCCGCAGAAGCGACCAAGAAGATTGTGCAGGCGGGGCGCATTGCAGAGAACTTGGGTGCTGAGATAGTAGGCTTAGGTGCGCTTACCTCTGTGGTGGGGGATGCCGGCATTACCGTGGCCGACAAGCTTAAAATTGGCGTAACTACCGGCAATAGCTACACCGTGGCCACAGCCCTGATGGCCTCGCGCTTGGCGGCGGCTAAAATGGGCGTTGACGTCAAGCAGGCTCATGTGGCGGTTGTCGGCGCGACGGGCAGCATCGGGCAGGTTTGTGCCAGGCTTATGGCCAAAGAGGCCGGTCGCATAACGCTACTGGCACGCAACTTAGAGAGGCTTGAAGTAGTTAAAGAAAAAATCGCCGCAGAAAGCGGCGTCAATGCTACAGTCTCGCGCGATATTGACGAGAGCCTTAAAACGGCCGATATCGTTATCGCCGTTACCAGCGCCCTAGACTTTGTGGTCGACCCGCGCGTGCTCAAGCCCGGCGCTATCGTCTGCGACGTAGCGCGCCCGCGCGATGTTTCAGAAGAAGTGGCAAAACTGCGTGACGATGTGCTCATAGTAGACGGCGGCGTGGTTGCCGTGCCGGGGCCGGTCGATTTTCGCTTTAACTTTGGTTTTCCCCCCCGCACGGCCTATGCCTGCATGGCAGAGACGATGCTCTTGGCGCTTGAGGGCAAAATGGGCGACTATTCTTTAGGTAGAGATATTAAACTAGAACAAGTAGAAGAAATTACTCGCTTGGCCGAAAAGCATGGCTTCAAACTAGCCGGGTTCCGCAGCTTCGAACGCGCCGTGAGCGACGAAACGATCGCTGCCATCCGCGCACGCGCCGCAGCCAAGAATAAATAGAGGAAAATTGGGAGACGATTTCAACCACAGAGGCACAGAGGCGTGGAAAAGAGAGGAAGATGGAACGAGCGTAATTGCTTAATTACACTCTTTCTTTCTCTGTGAACTCTGTGCACTCTGTGGTAAAAAACGTGCCTTCCCCATGCTACAAGGGTGGGAGACGATTTCAACCACAGAGGCACAGAGGCGTGGAAAAGAGAGGAAGATGGAACGAGCGTAATTGCTTAATTACACTCTTTCTTTCTCTGTGAACTCTGTGCA
>JAGXTJ010000025.1 GCA_018333655.1 Bacillota bacterium
GGGCTAGGATTCTTATCGAAGTTAAATACCGTGAAAGCTACGACCTCGACCGTTCACAGGCCATAGTAAAACACGCCTCTGAGGCCTCACGTGCCTTAGTCATTACGAAAAAGGATGACGACTATGGGCCAGTGGCCAGCGCTCCAGACAAGATCTATCGCATCCCTGCATATGCGTTTCTTTATCTACTGGGGCATGCAGAGAAAGCCACCTTTTTACGAACAAGCTCACCGCAGATCGCGCCCGAGTAGTTGTCGTGAGACATAGGGGACAGTTAGCCAGTGAATGTGTCTTGATTCCATGAAACCCGCACCCCTGAAAACGCCCGTGACAGCAATGGCACGTTGAGCCCGAATAGAATGGATCGCCCCACGCGGTGCAAAAGAAGCAACGACGACCATTCCTCTACCGTGAAGAGCAGAAGCCCAGAAAGGACTAACGCTACAAACACATGCAAATGTATACTCCTTTTCCCTAGCCAATAGTGCGAAAGAGCCCCACTACAAATAAGGCCAAGGATTGAAGGACCGCTGATCAGTAACCAGTCCATACTTCACCCTCCACACGTGTTGTTGATGCAACCATTCGAAAGTCGCTAACGAGAATAGGCTTGGCAACACCCACACAACGAGCAAAGCAACTGTCACATGAAGGTTCAGCGGCCTGCGCCAAAGGAAGTAAAACGAAAACAGCGCTGCTACTACCCCTACACCAATCGGTGGTAACGCTATGCCCGCTGGTGGCAACAACTCAAGAATCTGGTTCATTCCGCTTCCTCCCTGCTACGAAATTGTGTAGGCCAGTTATCTGTCCAATACCCACTTCTACAATATGTGCGACTTGAACTCCAATACGCGGTCACGGCACGCCATCATTAAACTGGCACGTACCTTAGTAGCGCCCAGATTACACCCACGACAGCCATGATAACCAGTGCTGTAAAATCAGGCTTGGTAGGATTAAGGCTTGTTATGCGCAGTATTAAGAAGATGTTCAAGTAATGAAGAAACATCCTAATCCAAACATGATAAGCCAGTAACAACTCTGGCACCCCCAAAACCAGGTAAGACACCGTGAGGCCCGTCACTACCAAGACGTTAAAGTGGCTTTCTTTCTTTGAGAACACTACTTGTTGCAAGAGAAAGGCCACGAAAAGAGGTATTACATAAGGCAACACTGCATTCATACTGCATCAGCCTCCCTAGTGTGTTCCGTGGGGCAGCTATACGACCACACGCATACTGTGCAATAACTTCGCGCTGGAACCCAACATGCTTGCAAATCTGCAAACCGACAAGTTATTAGGAAAATTATAGCATCCCCCCTGATATCAATCATTTTTTGTGAATTTTCACGCAAAACTACGACAGAAGGCCTTTGCGCCACGACGACTGTAGAGGAAGGGCAAAGCTTGCTAGCAACAAAGAAAAAAGAAATAGCTGGACCAGTGCCACAAGCTACCCGTCCTGGTCGCTACTGAACGGCAAATGTTCGTGCCTCGTGATAGTTCCTCCTTCTAGGTGCAAAAAGGCATCGGCAATTTTTGCGACATCTTCATCGTGAGTTATGAGAATTCTAGTCTTTCTGGAAAGCACGTGCTTGAAGGCGTGTATTACTATTTGACGTGCATGCGTATCTAAATGCGTGGTTGCTTCATCGAAAATCAAAACGTCGGGATTCTTTAACAAGCAGCGCGCAATGGAAATTGCTTGCCTTTGGCCACCCGATAGGTTTTTGCCACCTTCTGTAATTTGCATGTCACCTAGTAGGCCTTTGAACAGCTCGGTGCATCCACTTAGGTCTAACACGCTTTCTACCTCTTCCTTGGAGGCACTGGGCCTTGACATTTTAACATTATCCCACAAACTCCCTGTAAAGATCGTCACGCTTTGCGAGACTATCCCCACCCTTTGCCGTAAGGAACTGAGATTATAATCCCGCAATTCAGTGCCATCAAAAAAAATCCCGCCTTGGTATTGCGAATAGAACCCGAGCATTAATCTTACGATGGTTGATTTTCCTGCCCCGTTCTTACCGAGGAGCGCCACACACTCGCCGGGGGCAATTTCGAAGCTGCATGATTGAAGAACAGGTTCTTTCCCTGATTCATAAGCGAAGGATACGTCGGCAAATGAAATGTCCCCTATCAGTGCACTTACGACCTTATTTCCACCAAACTCGCTTTCTGTTGCCCCGTCGAAAAGTGGTGCTAAGCGTTTGAAGGCGGCAATCGCAGGTCGTGTAACCATTAATAATGAACTAAAGGCGAGCGCGGGCAGGGTTAATTGACTTATATACGCAACAAGTGCCAAGTAGTCACCCACTGTTAGCCGCTCTCTGACAATGAATATACCGCTGAGAATGGTGACAAGCACAGTGAGTAAGTAAGCTAGAAACTCCACAGTCCCCGTTCCGACCCCTACACCGAGAGATTGCCGGATTTCTTGGCCGGCAATCCCCGCAAAATGCTTCGTTGACTCCTCCGCCTTACGACTTTCTGCAGTGGATTGCTTAATCTCAGCTATGCCGGAAATAGTCTCTTGCACGGACCCTTGTGCGTGTGCGCCAAGTTCCATCAACTGCCCTGTAGTCTCCTCAGGTGAAGGGCCACCTTTTTCGCTAGAAAAAAGAAAGCAACCATAAAGGGAAGGGCGATTACGGCAACCTCAACACTGATTCGGAGTATTAGCAGCAAAGCCCCTACCCCTTGAATAAGGCCACTAACGAACGTGAAGAGTACCGGCGAAACGAGCCCTCCTAGTTGGCTAACTTGGTCTAATTGCTTGACTAAGTATCCACTTTGGTGCTTATCGAAAAACTCAAGCTGCATTTGCAGTAGGCGCTCCATCGCCTGGCGTTTTAGATGCATGATGAAATGGCTGCCAGCAATGCTCGACAAAACTGTGTCTGCGATGCGTAGAGCCGAGCCTAAGAGGTACGCCCCGGCTGCTAAAAGCCCATAGAGCACAATCGCACCCTCGTCTCCGGTGTCCACACCGCGGTCAAACATGAGCTTTGTAAGGTAAGGTGGAAGGAGTGCAATGCCCCCCCCAAGAAATACGGTAAGTCCGGCGAGTAAGAACAGCAATTGAACCCGCTTAAATGCGTATCGCAGGTACCCCAATCTCGACCACAGCCTCATGGGCATTCCTCCTTTGCTAGGGCGCAGAGATGTTTACCGTACAAGTTTGCAGTCAAATGCTGTTCCACCGCAGCACGATGCGGCTTGCTTAACTAGTTCCTTGTTTCTCTCTTGCTTTTCTCTGTGTACTCTGTGGTTAACAAACGTTTCTTCTTCGCGTCGATGATTGGCGATCATTTCGCGAAAGCGGGGACTTTTCACACAGTCTGACGGTTCTTGCTAGACATCTATCCTCACTCTGCATACAAGTCTGGAATGAGGCGCAGGGTCGCAGCCATTGCCTCTTCTCGGGTTGTAGCATTGAGGACAACTAGGGGAGATTGGGAAAGACGTATACTGCCTTCCCCCTTAGCAATCGCAATTAGAGCCTCTCGAAAAAACCCCTTAGTGTAAATTACTCCGAAAGGAAGCACGTCATAAACTTCTATAACAGAACCTGGAGGAATCGATGACACCTGCATGCTTTCATAGAACAACAATTCCCTGCGCACACCCCCAAATCGCCTGTTTTCAGGGAACGCAGGCCACAAGCGCAGAGGAGGGAAAACTAATGGACTATTGGTTTCGGGATGCCCTGTAATTTCAATTGTTCCTCTGAAGCCATGCCAGTCTACAAGAAAATTGAAGCTGTACCACCCGCGCATTCTAACTATTCGCTCTTCAACATGTGACGCATCAGCTACTACGATTTCAAGAGCATATGTATCGATGTTTATCGGAATTGGCACGATAGCAAACAACACCGCGAGTAATGCGATGACACAGAGAGCCGCTTTGATTAGTCGCTGTAATTTGCCGCTCATCTTGCCGTCAGTTGCAGAACTAAAGAATGAAGATTTAATCGTTCGGTATAGAGGATCCACCACTCATTGCTCGAATTGTGCCGTCTGATCAGCTCATTGAATAGAGCGGCATTCCCGCTCCACTTCGGTGTTCGAGTTTGAACCTGCGGACTACTTGCATAAATCACATCAGTCAACTCTATGCGCGTACCACTGACTCGAGTTGGATGGGTCAACTCCAGATGTGAACGTCCGTTGAACATTTCTAAACTAGCCCCTCCGACAAAGGCATTGACAGACTCCCTGTTGCGTCTATCCTCTATGAGAATAAGTCTATCGACAAGATTTCCCGTGACTCTATGTCTGATGCCTGTTCTAGGTGTCGTTGTATTTGTTATGCGAATGTTAAAGGGCACATTGATGATGCCACCAAAATTAGCCAAATGACCTAATGCCGTAGCAACACTTGAAACAGGGCCACCAATTACATCCACAAAAAGGGATGCGCTTGCTGACGCAAGTTGGCTCCAATTCATGATTGTATTGGTGTGAGTGAACCAGTGTGTCTCAAAATTAAACGCTACATCGTGATAGCGAAACTCGAATTCCCCATGTCGTGCGAAGAGCCAACCATAGCGGTCCGTATTTGTTGTGTTAGCTGGCGCAAAAAAGGTGACGAAGCGAACAGAATTATTGTCTGCGAGTAATTCGTGTAGTCGTGCAAATGCAGGCAGATACAGTGGATCGTCTGTCAAACTTAGCACTTGAGCATAGTCAAGCTGCCGTATCCCTGCTTGACTCATTTTCTGCTGGGCTTCGCTAGAAATATCGTTCTCATGGAAAAGTCGCGAATCCTCGGATTGCAGATCGTAGATTTCGCAAAGGAGATTGTTAATAGTTTCCCATGTGAATTCATTAGAGCTCTCAACTTCTGCAACAAAGAAGGGCATGTTTTGAATACGCGCTAAATCCAACGCCTCTGAAGTTGACGGCGGCTGTGTTAAGTCGTGGGGTCGCGCCACTGCCGTGCTACCTAGCGCAATCATCAATGCCGTACATAGCACGATATTGACAGATGTCTTTAGTAATTTACGCATTTTAATTCCTCCTTGTAGTCATTATGCTTACTCAGATTGGGCTACCACCAATAGTCCCTCTTTGTCCCTTGGCGTGCTCTTGTTCTGGTCGGCTACGAAATATTGCGGAAAGTGTTGCGTTGGTAAGAAGCAGGGTGAGCATAGGCGAAAGGAAGGCACTCCTTGCAGACGTTAGGCCCACACCCATGCACACATGATCCCTAGTGGTGTGCTTGGCATCACCCCACTGGGGACGCTGCTTCACAGCGACAGTCTCATTCGCAGCCGTAGTCTTCATGCCAGTACCGAAGTGATTGTTTAGTTGCCAGTTATTACAAACGCGGTTGATTCCCTCGAGCTCGGCCAGTTCGCCATCGAAAAACAGCTCTCGATCTCCGATATTGTCATCGAGACAGCTTACCTTTTTTGGTAAGCTCAGAACCTTTCTTGCCCATAACGCACCTCTTATTTTCCTCGGGGCGCGCGGGGCAGAGCCCATGACGAATCTCACTCCCATCACAACGTCCGTCAATGCGGCTCAGGCCACGCTTACCGGCAGTCCCCGGTCAGTTTACGCCGTCTTGTTTTTTGCAATAGGAATTTCCCCAGTTTTGCAAAGTTTTTTCCCCAGGCACCGGTGGGGAATTTCTTAGTCGGGTTGGCGCATGAGAGAGTTGCGCATCCGCCAGCTTGGCCCGTCAAAGATAAGTAGGTAGCTGTGGTGGATTAGTCTGTCCATGAGGGCCGCAGTCATCTGTTCGTCATAGAATACGTTAACCCAGCGACTAAATTCTAGGTTAGTCGTGATGATGACGCTCCGGCGTTCATAACAGTCAGCTATGACTTGAAAGAGCAATTGCGCTCCTTCGCGTTCTAGAGGAACGTATCCCCACTCATCACAAATGAGAAGGTCAGCTTTGTTTAGCTGTTTGAGAAAAGCGGAGAGCTCACCACCTTTTTTAGCTTCTGTAAGCCTGTTGACGAGTGCGGCTGTCCTGAAGAAGCGAGCCTCAAGGCCTCTGTTGCAGGCTTCTACCCCGAGGGCCGTAGCCAGATGGCTTTTCCCAGTGCCCACATTCCCGTAGAGTATAAGATTGCGTTTGTCTGCTACGAAGGATAGGTCCTTAAGGTGATGTGGTTCTAAGCCAGATGGCAACTTGATGTCGTTAAATCGGTAATCAGCAAGGGTTTTTATGTTGTAGAACCCGGCACCTTTAAGGAGTCTGTTTCGGCGGGTTAGCTCTCTGTATTCCATTTCGAGCCTGAGTATTTTTAAGAGAAACTCTTCGTGGGTGGGGGCAGAAACAAGAGCACTGTTTTCTACAAGGCTTGCTCCGAGCTTGAGGGCTTTGCAGCAGGCGACCAACTCTTCTCTCAACATACCCCACGTCCTTTCAGAAAGGCCTTGTCGTATAGAGTAGCGTCAAAGGAGAAAGCGTTTACATCAGACACTCCTTGGGGAAGCTTGCAGGGTTCTAGGTTCGGGATAATATTGTGAAGATGACTATGTAACGCCCGTAAGCTGTCGCTATCTAAGACGTCATGTTTTATGGCCAAGGAGACCGCGCTCACAGCTTGCTCGAAGCTGCTGCTTTCGCATAGTCTAGCTATTGTTCGTAACACCATCCCTCGCTCACTTAGCGAGCGTTTCTCCACGTAGTCTTTGAGCGGGTCAGGCAGCATGGCATAGATCCCAGAATACTTTAGCGCTCTAGGGCTACGCGAGAGCTGAACTAAGTATGGCAACCAGTGCATGCTCTCTTGTTTGGATCCGTAGAGTCGCTCATGCCGCACTATCTCCCGCCCTTTCTCGTCAAACGGAACCACTTCATGAGCGCTTATCTTAACACGTACTGCGGCATTGGCAAACTTAGGCGCTGTTGAATAAGTGTACTTGCCCTCGAGGCATAATTTGCCGTAGGTATTGACTTTTATTGCGAGGTATTTGCAGGCTTCATAAGGAACCGAGGGGAGATTTAAGAGGGCAGCTTGGTCACCTTTAAACAACGCACCAATTGAGGCCTCTTTGCGGTAATGTTCCCGGCGCATGTCCTCATCGCAACGATTAAGAAGCGCTTGGTTAAACTCCTGCAGACTTCTTATCTCGGGAACTGGCACCAAGAGATTGCGCCGGTGGTAGCCTACCTTTCCTTCTACGCGATCCGACTACATATGTTTCATGTCAGTGCGAGTGATGATGCCCCAGGCTCTAACGACTGCGCTGTGTTTGGGTACTGGAACTCGATCGATGGGAATTGTTTTCGGGTCGGTGCGGGCCAGATTGGCCGGATAGGGTCGCGGCAATTTGGAGAGATAAAAAGCGAACAGGGTCTCGGATTGATCTCTGCATGAGCATTAACGCTTAGCGTCAACACTAATACCAACACAATCAATAGCAATTTTTTCAAGGTTCTACCTCCTTTTACTGACACATCGTAGTATAATGATACCAGCAACAGGTTCAGTGACACTACCCCAACATTGTGACAATTGTCACTGGAGGAGGTCAGGGGATGTTAGGCGAACGCATCAAGTCCGCGCGCCTTGAAAAGGGTCTGAGCCAGGAGGAACTGGCTCAGGGGTTGTTATCCCGTTCGTACATATGCGAACTTGAGCGCAACAAACGTAGGCCCTCACTTGCGACTATTGGGGCCTTAGCGGAGCGCCTAGGAAAGCCGCTAGATTATTTTCTCGAAAACGAGCAGCAGGCGGTTGAGGCGAGAGCTAGTATCCGAATCGATCAAGCTTACAGCCTAGTTGGGATAGGGGACATGGCAGGCGCTCGTAAGGCCCTCCGCGAAGTGCAATTAGTTCACAAGCAATTATCTGTAGCTTTGAGGGCGCGATATCATGACCTATACTCTTGGCTAGAACAAGAAGATGGCCATGCCTTCAGCGCTGTTAATCATGCGCTGTTGGCGGAGTCACTATATGAGGAGTTAAACTTGCCGCTAAAACAGTGGTACTCTTTACACGGAGGCGCGCACGCTTCATACTTGGCTAACCTAAACGCACAAGCCGTTGAGCTTGGCCAGCGAGCGTTGGCCATAATATCTCGTCTGCCCGAGCAGGAGCGTGAGAAGCGGCTAACCTTAAACCTCCTAGGCAACGCTTACTTGGGCCTAGGCAAGGCAAAGTTAGCTGAAGAGCACTACAACGCCGCCCTTGCTTGTCGGGACGAGAATGATCTGGATACCATAATTAGGCTTTACCACGGCAAGTCTATCTGCGCCGAAGAACAGGGCAATTTGGCTGAATCCTTGCTTTGGGCTGAGGAGGCGTCTTTTCTAGCGAAGGATAGGAGAGACAACGAGCTACATGCGCAATGCGAGGTCAGCCGGGGACTTTGTCTTATTCGGGTCAATAGACATGAAGAAGCGACAAGGGTACTTAAGGAACAACTAGCGAAAACCACTGTTTCGCCGAGGCTTGTGGCCCTAGGCTTAACGGATTACCTGCTGACGTTAGCTGACCAAGAAGACTACCCAGAAGAACTTTGCCGGTCGCTTGAAGAGAGGCTACACAAGGTTGTTAGTGAAGTTGATCTAGAAGATGACTATCTCAAACTGAAATGCAGGTGGGCCATCGCCAAAAACACATTGCGCGGGGCAGCCCCGCAAATGATTAGGCCCGTGATAGAAGACTTTGCCGCGAGATTTCAGCGCCTGCTACATCACCGCCACAGTGCTGATGTGCTTGAGTATGGCGCTAAGCTACTCGAGGCACATGGTGACATAGCGGGAGCACTGGCCCTGCTCAAGGCGGCGGTGAGCTTGAAGTAAATTCACCGGTTCACCATACTTGGCACCCCAGGCAGACATTGAGGCATGTGATCCCCTCTGATGACATAAAATCGACAGAGCAAAAAGCGTCGAAACCAGCAGCCTTGAGCATGCCAAGAAGTACGCCAAATGGAAGTCCTGCAAGGCTTCCAACAGAGCACGCTCAAGTGCGTACTCCTTAGATAATGATGTGCCGAAGCCGCAAGGCTGGAGGAGATGTGACTGCTCGTTCAACATAACGCAGAAGGACGGCACACCTATGTCAGTAGTGATGTCAATGATAAACATCCTTTCATTAGTGAGTCTATTGATGTCTTCAGCCAGTGTCTTGAGACGGGAAGGGAGTGACTCGACAGGAACGAGCCGCATTGGTTTGGGTGTATCCCGAAGGAAAGTGCGGATTAAGAACAAGCCTTCAGCATCACGTTCGATGCGTTCATTTATGGCATGAATCGCAGCCTCGGCGAAATCTGTACCGATTGCGGTGCCATTGTTGGTAGAATATCTTAACATGCGAGTGTAGTCGAAGGACTGCATCCCCGTTCCTTTGCCTAAGCCTTGACTGACAAGGAAACCACCGTTGTCATAGCGGATGATGACAATGCCCCATGGCTTGGTCCCTCCCTTTTAAAAACAACAGCACCAATAGTCCCTCATTGTCCCATGGCGTGCTCTTGTTCTGGTCGGCTACGAAATATTGCGGAAGACGTTGCGTTGGTAAGAAGCAGGGTGAGCATGGGCGAAAGGAAGGCACTCCTTGCAGACGCTATTTATTACAAACGCCGTTGATTTTCTCGAGCTCGGCCAGTTCACCATCGAAAAACAGCTCTCGATCTCCGATACTGTCATCGAGACAACTGACTTTTTTGGTAAGCTCAGAACCTTTCTTGCCCATAACGCACCTCCTCTTTCCCTCGGGGGGCAGTCCCCGGTCAATTTACTGTTTTAAAAACCATTATAGATTATTCGGTATCCGCCTCTTCTTCATCCTCCGTTTCGTCTTCATCCTCTCCCTCGTCAGGGTCTAGCTTCACTCTACCATATATTGTAGATTGCGAAACTACTAGCGTCGCTGCCGCAAAAATGCCCACTATACTAATGGTCAAGGGGATCATGCCGTACCTGCTAATGAGTGTTCCCAGGAGTATCCCTAGCGGGGATGCCAACAATACAACAAAGTTCACCACACCTAGTATGCGTCCTCTCTTGTCAGCCGCAACGGATGCAACAAAGTAACTGTAGAAGGGCTGAGTTAATGTGTCAAAGAAGCCGTAAACAATAAAGATTAGAGTCGCAGCAACTGGAGCCTGATACACGAAAGGCAGAAGCGTGAAGACCAGCGCACTTCCTGCAAGGCCTATTTTGGTCAATCGAGATACCCAATGCCCATATTTTAAAACGATACTGGCAGCTAAAAATTCTCCTATATCATTTCCCGAGCTCATGATAGCGACATACACCAACGAAGGCGTTGCCGCTTCGCTCATAATAAAAAAAGGCAATAGGGTCGGGATAAAGGCATAGTCAAGGTTCAGAAAAAACAGTATTCCCATAAAAACGACTATTTTCCTTTCATGGATGATATTGTCTCGAACGAATCCCCACGATGACTGTACTACTGAGGCAATATTTTTGATCGATAGCCCTAGGCGTTCCTTCTTTTTCGTGGACTCTTTCCTTCGTATATTACTTTCGGGCAAGAAAAGTTGGCATATCATGGCGGACAGCAAAAGGACAAAGACGACCACGCCGAAAACTACCGTTTGACTGGCAGATGCAATTAGGGCTGCCGATGCAATTCTACCTGCCACGGCGACAGC
This sequence comes from Bacillota bacterium, assembly GCA_018333655.1. NCBI lineage: Bacteria > Bacillati > Bacillota > Bacillota bacterium. Next base: position 10,603 of record JAGXTJ010000025.1, read on the forward strand.
ATTATTCGACATCAACTCTAAGGCACCTAGCTTAACGTATTCTTGTTTCGTAAGTTTTTCAGCAACTAGAGCTGTAAACGCATCACTATACAAGTCCGAAACCAAATCAATGGCCAAATACACTAGTACTGCCACTACTAGGAATTCGCCTATCATAATCCATGTGGATGCAAGGACTGCACAAGCAACAAGACTGACCACGATAGTCTTTTTCTTTTGGAACCTGTCGACAAGGACGCCTATTATTAGAGATGAAAATGCATTCAAGACAAATGATGCACCTATAATGGTAGCTACGCTACCAAAACCACCGCCACCTTCACCTAAAGCGAGCCATAGTATATTGAGGCCGAACAGCTGCAAGGCGAACAATGTCAATGCCCCAATGCCGATGGAAAGAATGACCATTCTTTTTGCTTTAATCATTTCCCCGTGTTCTCCAAGAAAAACTTTATGTTTGCTTTCTGCAACTGGCATTGTGAATAGGAATGGTGATTGTTAGAAATAAACGACTGATCGGCCCTGCAACTACCCCCACAGATATACCTAATTTTGCACTTCGCGCAACGCGGCAAATTATCTACTAAATCACTGCATATTGCCTTGTCTCGATTCCGTTTAATTCTATCTATACTGTCATTGTCAAGCAAATTACATATTACCTGCTTGTCGTCATCAAGCATTTTAAGACAAGGATACACGTCGGCATTTGGCGTGAGGACAAAGTCAGTAATGCCTGCACCACAATGAGTTATCGGAAAACCTGTCTCTTGGAGCTTCATCTGCTCAGAGGACTTTACGCAATCAAACACATTAGCGGCGCTATATCCCAATGACAAGAGATAGTGGTACAGGGCTAGCAAGTGTTCTATTTTGGGACGCAACTCGTCCTTAACTTTTTTAACGACGAAAAAACCAAAGTTAATTTCTCTACTGTTGAAAAAATCCACAAAACATTTCGCATGTGCAATATTGTTGGCAGTGAGCGTATTCATGACCGAAAACTCAGCCCCAATCGCTTCTAACCTGGAGATAGTGTTCATAACGCGAGCAAAGTTTCCTTCTCCACGAGTCTGAGCATTTGTCTCTTCGTTGTAGCCGTCAAGTGAAATCTGTATTTCGATGTCGAGTTCATCAATAAGACAAAGCAAATCGTCACTTATTGCTATACCATTAGTTAGTATAGATATAGATTGCAGGCCGACACTGTGCAGCCTTTGTATTATTTTACGCAGATCTGGATGATTAAAGGGCTCTCCGCCAACTAAGACAATATTCCGTACGCTTAACTCAACAAGCCTGTCTGTAATTTGCCTGTTCATCGATAAGGTCACAAATTTACCATCCTTAGGTGCATAACAGTAAGGACATGACAATCCGCAAACGTGGGTTAAGTTGTAGTATATCGTCTGAATGTAGTCGATGCTTTTGATATACTCAAGGTATTCCCTGTATGATTTGAACATGACTCCTTGTTCTTTCAGGTTCGTTTTTACATCCGATTTAGAAAATCCCACAGAATAGCGCCTGTTAAATACATCCATTCCAGCCACACTACCATCTTTTCTCGTGACGAAAATCACACTATTTACACCTCGCATCTATTGTTACAAAGCTGTTGGGCGAGAAACCCCTGAAAGAGAAGTAGACCCCACAACTCCCCGCAATGGAATTGCCCTTAAAGTAGGGGGGTCTGCTTTCCGGATGTTTACTGGCTCTACAAGTGCAAACATCCACGCCTACTACGCCATCCGTTTACTTCTTTTTCTTTTTTTTGCTCTTCTTTGCTGCATCGCAACCAAACACGTGAACCATTATGTCACCTCCTCTCACCTACGACACATCCTATCTTGGCAACAAACACCAAGTCAAAACTATCATCCCCCCACCCCCCCCCGAATGTCAAGGATATTTATATTGCATTTTTCTGAATCGCTAGCTTATCAGTGGAATTTGCAGCTATCGTCCTTCAGCAATTTTCACCTCCTATTCCATGCATGTTTCGCAACATAACCATATCAGAAGTTCGTGCAGTGACACTACCCTAACATTGTGACAATTGTCACTGGAGGAAGGCAGCTATGCAACCAAACGTATCTAGGGAGCGGGTTTAACTACGAGGCCACAATTATGTCCCCCCGAAACCCAAGGAGTTTTTCAGGGCGGCACGTATAGGCATCTGCCGCGCGCCTTCTGCTACCTCGCCTAGGTCACAGTCGGGATCATGGTGCTCGAGATTAATGGTGGGATGAACTACGCCCTCATAGATACTCTTCACTGTGGCGACAAACTCGACTGTCCAAAAGGGACTGTTCTTCTTGTATTTTTGCTGAGCGTGAGGCACATGAATCCTCTACAGGCGCGACTAGTAGCAGACCCGGCTGACTTTCAGTGGAGTAGCTACAGCGAGTACACGATGGAAGCAGCTCACCTTAGTGAAGCACAGAAGGAGTTTTTGCTAAGGCTGCTCGGTGCAGGTGCGCGCGGATTCACCGAGTTTCATCGCCAAAGCGACCTCACACATCGAGACACCAGGGGTTCGATTCTCTATACAGGAGACTTTCGCCTGCATGGCGGGCATGCCCCTCGGGCCAAGCCCTGCCCTAGCACTTGCAGTATACCTGCGACACCATCGCCCTCAAAGTATTAGTTCCACTGCACAGCTTTTACCCCGGGCGACTACAGACCAACCATGGCCGGCAGCTACTGCCAGAACTCGACATCTGCTACCGCGTAGAGAATGGAGACCTCCTGCCTCTATAGGATTGCCTCATGACGGAAGCAAGCGGCAATCGCATGTTTAAGGGCTACCCGTCCATGACGGGTAGCCCTTAGTCTTACTTTGCGACAATTTCCCCTGTTTATTGTAAGTATAGTAGAACACATGTAGTTGTGCGAGACATAGGGGACTGACCCCTGGATCACAGAGTCCCCGGGCAAAAGCCCATTAACGAAATCGCACCGGAATTCGCACCCCGTCCTCAAGGGGCATGGTCCCATCCTTCGCGTTCCAGCTGAGGGCCACAATGTACCCGTGGCCGCTTGTTGGGAGCGTGGCAGAAAAATCGAGCAGAGTGGGCTGCAGTATCACGTTGTAATGGCCATGTTCCCATAACCAATACTCAGCTAGGGGTCGCCCTTGTTCGTCCAAGACAACTAAGATGCGGCCATGGTAATGGTTTGTAGCGTGCCAGACCCTGAGTGTTCTTGGTAAGACCACAGGCTCCGTCGGATCCAGCACCAAGAACAAGCCACCTATATCTAGAAGGTGTTTTTCCTGCAGTAGCTCTAGTGCGTTCTGCCTAAGAGCGTGCCTCGACCCAGTCACATCGAGAGCTACGCATAGAGGCAGTTCTGCCGCGCGACTCAGCGACCTTTGCTCTACGGTCAATCGGTAAGCCTTCATGGCAGCATCCTCTTCGCGTAATGTCCTGTCGTCAAAGGGTTTAGGCGGCATTACTTCAAGTCCTGTACCGTCACGCCAAATGCTGAAGCGACGTGAACCTTGCGGCTGTAAAGCCGGTGCTGCAGTAAAGTGAAGGATGCGCTCATCCGATGCCCAAATTTCGGAATGCGGTGAGATGACTAGACCCTTTACCCCCTGCAGTGATTGTTGCACCTCTCGTGGGGTCACCGTAAATAGTGGGTCGAGAACGCCGCGTTGGTAGACATAGATGGCAGTGGCACCGCTTTCGCCTTTGGCAGTTACCGCCACGTAGTTTCCCCGGCGCGACCAAGCAAGGCTCGCGTGACGCCCCTGATGTGCTCTAAAGAAGGATACTTCTCCTGCATCCCCGATATAGCCCACGACAGTAATGGCTGGCGCATCTGGCGCCGTCGTCAGCACAAAGCCTTGCCAACGCGCTCCAAATTGCGTGACGGAGTCGCCCTGCGGAAGACCATCGCTATACACTGTAACACTTGCCGTCGCATACTGGTTCTCACACCAAAGGGCGAGACCAAATTTATGGTCTGCGAAAGCACCAAACTTGTTGTCCGTAATCTCATTCCACTTGTCCCGCAGCGTATTGACAAGACGCGTGCCGGACGCTAGGGACCTGCCTGACTGGATGTCTAACAGCTCCGACTGGCCTTGTTCCCAGTTGTACAGATAGATGCGCGGGTAGTCGATAGCGGCATCCGTCCAGTTGATGTCGAGGATGTTCTGGTGTAGCGAGAGGGGCGCTCCGTGCAATTTCAGTGCCGCTGCCTGTGCCCGCGAGATACTTGCGCGTTCGCCTCTTACCACATCGACCACTTCGTCCACCGGAGTAGTCGGCTGAGGTGCAACAACTTCTGGCGCTCTAACACCATCGTCCGCAATTTTCCGTGCACAGCCAACCATGCCTAGCAGCAAAACCAATAACCCAAGCGCGGCGGCAAGTCTAATGCTAGAGGACATATTAACCCTCCTTTAGTCTATAGGCGCCTTTCACAAGGAAACTGATGCCTTGCTAACCAAAAGCACGGCCACGGCAATGAGAACAGTCTTTCTCCCTTTTGTCATAACAGCGCCTTCTTCCTCTTAACTCTTTGTCGCCCTATACAGCGTATTCTTACCCTTACCCACCGCCACGAGGTACCCTGCAGCGGATATGATTCAGCTTGCTGGGCAACACCTAGAGATTTATGACTACCCGCAATATTCCGATTTGGCAATATAACCTGAAAAGCACCTTCAGTAGCCTTTAGTACAGGTTGGCGGGTGCTATAACGGTAGCTCGAGACGATTTTGGCCACGCCAGTTCCGTAGGCCTCTATAAGTCTCAAACTATAGAAAAGGCTATCTAGCCTTTCATTGCGCGTTTGCGACACACCCAGCGGCACATCCTCAAGTGACAGCCCTGGCGCAACCACCCAACGACACAAACTCCAGTCTATCCTCGTAAATGTTAATAAGTGTCCTGCCGCTAAAGGCATACTCACAATGGACCAAGGCATTTAGAAGTGCCTCGCGGATTACCTCAGGGGGATAGTCTCTTTTATCAATGCGCAGAAGACCTGCGAAGGTAGCATTGGTCTTGTTAAAGATGTCGATATAGGCATAGGCCTCATGCAGCTGGTGGGGCAAAGAACCGGCAAACAGTCTGCGGTCCCTAAAGACACTCTTATCCAGGCCCTCGAAACAGGCCACCTCAAGGCTGTGCATACAATACTCTGACAACAGCAGGCCGAGATTGATATACAACCCGTCGCCTGTGTCAGTCATGATGTCAGAGATGAACACACTCCCGTTCACGACTCTATTGATCTCATCCGCCAGTGTCTTGTGATGGAAAAGAGAGACTTGACAGGGAAGCGCAACCTCGGCGAAACAGGCATTCATCCTTATTCTGTATGCAATGTTGGAATGAGGCGTGCCGTCACAGCCAAAGCCTCTTCTCTCGTTTTCGCCCCAATAACAATGAGGGGAGCGTGAGAAAGCCTTATACTGCCTTTCTCGTTAGCAATGGCAATTAGAGACTCTCGAAAAAAACTCTTAGTGTAAATTACTCCGAAAGGTAGTCGGTCATAAACTTCTACAACAGTACCCGGAGGGATTGTAGGTATCTGCATGCTTTCATAGAACAATAACTCACTGCGCACAGCCCCAAATCGCCTGTTTTCAAAGGACGCAGGCGACAAGCGCAGAGGGGGAGAAGCTAATGGGCTATTAGTTTCGGGATGCCCGGCCATTTCGATTGTTCCTCTAAAACCATGCCAGTTTGCAAGAAAATTGAAATTGTACCACCCTTGTATTCTCACTGTTCTCTCTGCCATGTGAGACGCATCAGCCATGACGATTTCAAGAGCATAGGTCTCGATGTTTATCGGAATCGGCACGAGAGCAAGCAGCACAGTGAAGACTACGAATACACAGAGAGAGGCGATGATTAGTCGCTGTAATTTGCCGCTCATCTTGCCGTCAAGTGGCGCCGCGCCACCGCCGTGCTACCTAGCGCAATCATTAATGCCGTAGCTCGCACGATGCGGACTGATGTCTTACGCAATTTACGCATTTCAACTCCTCCTTGTAGTCAATGTGCTACTCAGATTTGGCTAATGGCGGTGCCCCACAAGAGCCACCTCTCTCGTTATGAGTTGGCGGGCATCTACAACAAAAACAAGAGCAACATTTTCAAGATTATACCTTCGCCTGTTGATTGGCCGTAGAATAATGATACCAGTATCAAATTCAATTTCGACACCTACTTGGATTCGAGCCGCAAGGGAATGGACACAAAGTCCTGTATATCTCCCTCGACAGGAGAATATGCATAAACAGCTAGAACCAAGCCCGCGCCGTCCGTTACGTGTGCGGGCACTTCTACTTCAAAGGTAAAATACAACCAAAACGTTGCTCCTACTAGATGCTCCTCTGTTAGCACAGGGTTTCTGGTAAAACCAGGAGCAGTGTGTCCAGCCATTATACTTCCTCCATCCAAAGAATTTCGATTAACCTCACCCAGCCCATAGAAAATGGTAGCTTCAAAGGTAGTAGCCACTCCAGATACAGTGAATCTACGCCCCACCGCCTCACTCGGCGCGGGAGCGAAGAGCTTAACTGACCGTGACTGAGCGACAATATCCGGAAGATAATGAATGCCGACAATAGATTTGATAAAAATTTCTTCATCGGCGTCGGTGATGGGCACAAACCTAACCGGCAATCCCGTTGCCTTGATGTATACCACATCATAAAGGGCAGCGGGAGATAATTGGTCCGCTGAAGCAGGCTTGGTGAAGGCAGCTCTTACCACTACTTCTTCTGTCATAACAAGCACATCAACTATTTGCACCAGACGCTCGAACGGCTTAGGGCCGTCTCTGCCACTTAATCCGCTTCTAACAAAAAGATATTGCTTGTCGCCAAATTCCTTGGTATTAGCAAAATCAGTCATGTCAAATTTTAGTGAATTATTAACCCAGTTCCTGACCTCCTCTGGGGCTTTGGCTGTCGCGTGCACTTCAACCGGCCAAAAGTCCACCTTTCTTCCAGTGACAATCTCTATCCACATTGGCTCGGCGTAGATTTGTAGCCTGTCGGCCAAGCCATTATCCACGCTAAGCTCTGCCCAGGTTACTACCTTGTATCTGCCCGGCCGGTCTAAGGCGAAGGCATAGTGTTCGATCCACGACGCACTAAAGTCAGGCACGCCGGGATTAAGGGTCATTCCTACCGGACTGCCCGGCTGCGGTTCCGGGATCTTTGATATAACAACCCGATTCTGCTCATCGTAAATCCTAAAAAAAAGCAAAGAATCAACGCCCCATACAGCAAGCGGTTCATCGCCCAAATTGTACAGACTTTTACCTAACCAGATTCTCTCGCCAGGATGATAGTGGGCCTTGAGTAGCTGCGTAACCGCTTTTAACTCAGCCGCTTCAACCGCAGTTTCTTTTTGCTCATTCGAAACTGCAGCCGGCACAGTGCGCTGTACTAATGCGATCCCGGCAAGGGTGACTAGCGTCAATAGCGCAAGAAACAAGACAGCCGAAAGCGGCACCGTGTTTCTCATCTTTGTTGCCTCCTCAGGGAAGATTTGCTTCTACTGCCAAGGGGTCTTTTCTTGCTGCCGACATGACTTGACACTATATGAAGAGTACCTCATACAATTTACAACCTTGAGGCTACCAGACTAAACTGAGCACAGAAACACGCATCCCCTTAAGCCAAATTAGCACTTTCGCAGTCTAGGGCATCTTGTGCATTGCCTATCTTATCCATATCTGTATCACAAGTCTGCGCTTGCGATAGTTACAACCTTCATGGCAAGGTCCTTTTTCCTACTCAATCTTCCAAACCCGAAACAATGCGGAAGACAGCTAGGCCGCCCACCGATGAAAGCGTGATGCAAGTGACCAGAATACCTAGAAGAAGACTAGTGTGCACAAGGTGATGAAACTCAACCGGCACCAAATGACGGAACAACGACACCCAAATCACGACAATTATAAAGCTAGCGATGACACCAGACAGCACGACTTCAACGTAAGAGAACAGGCCAATGTCTGCATCTGTCATTCCAAAGAGCCGCATGGCATTAATCTCCTTTTTGGCTTCGAACAGAGAAATAGCAAGCATGTTGATCTGGAGAAGCACGGTGGCTACGAGGACTAGGAGACTCATAATCAACACTACCTGGTCTATGAACGGTTTCACAGGCGGCCCCGAGTGAGCGTCTTGCAACATTGTTATGCCGCCGAAGTCTCTAATCTTTTGTTCCACAATGCCTGCTAGACCCTGCTCGGCAGAGTCTCGAAGAAAAACATATGCACGGTTAAACCTAGCATCCTCTCGGGCTTGCACGTAGATGAACAGCTGACTGCTATGCGGGCCAAAAGGGATGGGCATAGAAACACCATCCCTCAACACCCCTATAACCTCGTAGCTAACGTCGCTGTCGGTATAGATAGTACTGCCTAAAGATAATCCGATACCCGCCCAGTATGTTCAGTTATGAGTACCTCCCCGTCTGCTTGCGGCAAGGTGCCGTTTCGCAAAAAACGTGCGGGGTCGGGAACCACTTGATCCAAGGCTACAGCCAATACAGCGGCGGAGCCATGCCTAGTCCACACCCTCTTTTGATGTGTCATCCATAATCTATCTATTTCGCCAAGACCTAATAGGTTGCCAGAAAGGGCTGCAGGAAATGAAGCCCCGTGGTAGGCCAGTATGTCGCCTGAGAGCATGGCACGAGTTGTAATGGCAAAAGCCGTCTCACCTAGCCCCGCAACCATCACCCGGTAGTACCCGAAAATAGTTGTAGCGATAGCTAGAGCTAGGGCAACTAATAGCACCCGCTTCCAAGCACGCGAAGCAACTCGCAAGGCCAGTGCACCCATTACATGGCCTCCAGTCTACCGTTGACAAGGCGATATCCAGCGTCTGTATGATCTAAAAACGCCATGTTATGCGTGACCAAAAGGATCGTGGTCTTAAATTGGGCGGGAAGGCTGGCTAGCAGTGCAATGACGTCTTCTGCGTTTTTCTGGTCGAGATTACCGGTCGGTTCATCGGCCAACACAACCTTAGGTCGTGTGACCAATGCTCTAGCTAATGCCACCCGCTGCTGCTCACCTCCCGACAGCTGGCGCGGGAAATGAAAGCTTCTTTCCTTTAGACCAAGTTGCTCAAGTTTGTCATGAGCAGCTTTACGTGCCGCTTGGGAGGGTACTTTTGCCGCCAACAGGGGCAACATTACGTTCTCTACGGCAGTCAATCGTGTTAGCAGGCGGAAGTCCTGAAAAACATAGCCGAGCTCCTTACGTCTCATCTCCAGTATCTCATCTGTAGTTGCCTTAATCATATCTCTGCCGCAGACCGAGACTGAACCTGCGTCTGCCCTAACTAATCCGGCCAATATGTGTAGCAGTGTGGACTTGCCTGAGCCAGAAGGATCGACAAGCCCGATAAACTTGCCGCTTTCAACGTCAAGATTAGTATCAACCAGTATTTCTACTGGCCTGGAATTTAGTATGTATTTCTTGCGCAAACCCCGCACAGATACGACATATTCCTTACTCATTCTTCAACACCTCCTGGCACTGTGCATGTTTAGGTATTAAAATGTACGACATTGCACCCGCTGCAAACAGAACGACTGGAATAACCACCAAGAAGCGTTCGAGCCTAAGCCCCGCTACTCCTGCCATACCCCCTGTAAGGGCTGCAATCAGGCATGGAATCGCTACGCCCAGCAAGAGCCCCAAGGCAGTAATCACCAACACCTCAAAGAGAGTGGTCCCCAAGAGCTCCCTGCGTCGAAACCCCAGAACCATTAACTGGACATACAGCTGTTTGGCTGAACTAGAATTAGACTGAGGACACTCGTAATCATAATGGTGGCAACTACAAAGACGACATACATTAGCCTATCTGCATGACGCTCGAGCCCTTCGATGTCTGCAGACATCCCAGAGACCACATCACTGGCACTCACGGCGTAGAACCCCGCCTTGGAGTCTTCAATTCCCTCTGTCAGCGAAGTGATATTAGCTTCAGTGACCAGCGGTAGATAGACTGTCAGCGCGTTGATGTATGAAGTTTCAGCCAAACGCTGCAGATCTGCTAGGGGCATGATGAGAACGTTCCTACCTCCGAAAGGCTCGCTCACGATGGCCACCACTCTTACCACGGAGTACTGCCCCCGCTCAAAATCAAGATAGTCGATGCCTTCAACCACTTCAGACCATCCGGCAAAGTTCATGGCCCCGCCGGACTCTACTATCTTAGGGACAAAGATACGGAGCACATCACCTACTCTGAGGTTAACAGTCGGATTGTTCACAGCTACAGGGATATGCTCTTCACTAATCCTGCCCCCTTCCGAAAGGTCCGGCAATGTTCCGTTCCTAACGCTTGGTAGAACCCTGCTTTGAGCCATCTCTCTACCCGAGAGGCCTATGTTTAGCTTTTGCCCTCTCCACTCGCCCCACGAGCCGAACCCTAACCGTTGGTTCACAACATGCCCTCTTAGAACTGGCGGCATGTCTTCTTGTTGGAACAGCATAAAAGACCATCTGGCCACAATCCCTTGAGTTGTTTGGGTGAATTCTGGCCGCTTCGTGCTACGCAGGACAGTAATCTGTCCGCCCTCCCACCGAACCAATGGGTCATAAGCGAGATTAAGAAAGGCCACTTTCGCAGCATGGGCCCCTGCCACCAACAAAACTGCTAGCACAATAGTGATTAGGAATGAAATGTACTTCTTCCAGTCCTCACGAAGAGAATTTTGCAGTATCAGGCTTAACGCGCTCATATCGTGAGCAGCCTCCCTACTTTGTTGTCTACTATTACATTAGACGTTTTCATTACCTTAGCGGTAAGAGTTCTAATCCGTCGATGGCGCTTTGGATTCTTGTTCTGTCCCCAGCAGTCCACAAATCCCAACTGAGTGCCTCATCGATCCTGCGGACATTCTCGATAATAATCCCGAGCCTTCGATCTAACTCGGGGTCAACTCCCGGCCCTTCATAATAGGCCACGATAGAATGTCTAGCGACAGCATCCAAGTAGCTGACATACCCAGCAACAGCAGACATACCTTGTCTTTGCAATTCATCAACTAGCCAGTTGCCGGCTGCTCTGGCTGCCATAATACTCATACCCGCGAGCCGAACATTCTTGATGTGTTCCCCAGAACTAGACGAGGCCGCCAGCGAGAAATGGGCATTGGAGTTGTGCACAATACCTGCCCACTGCTGCCCAACTCGGATTAACCGCTCGCGGTCAGTTGCCTTACGCTCTTCTCTGCGGGAAAACATAACTCCGCCGATAGCAGCGAGTACCAGAGCAATTACTACCGCGCGCTTTACCCATACCAGTCTGGATTACACCTCCCCCACCCACGATACATCCTATCTTGGAAACAGACACCAAGTCAAAGCTATTATCCCACGTCCACTCCGCGAGTTTCAAGTACATTTATGTTACATTTTTCTGAATCGCTAGCTTATTAGTTTTCTTTTTAACTATATTCCTTTAGGCATTTTTACACTCCTACTCCATGCATGTTTTACAACACAAACCTATCAAAAGTTCGTTCAGTGACACTACCCTAATATTGTGACAATTGTCGCTGGGGCAGTCAGGGATGTCAGGCAAACGCCTCTAGGCATGAAAGACAAGACTGGCACCGTAGGAAGACGGTGCCAGTCTTGGGTTCAGACAGATAGGCCTTTTTGCCGCAAAACTTCCGATTAGACCCTTTTATAACCGTCAGACTGTGCGAGAATGCGTGTTTTAGTAGCCTTCACTACTCTTAGAATGCGTGTTTTAGGCCCCCTCACTGGCCAACAAGTGCAATCTGGCAACAGTTTTCGCCTTGCCAAAATAGAGACAAAGAAGAAGAGCAGCAAGTCTCTTCATCAATTCCTTCTGACCGAGGATATTTTGTACACGCTTTAGGTTGTAAGCGAAGAACAGCAACGCAACTTCGCCCCGCACCTTCTTTATGGTGCGGAGCAGGAAGTAGTAGCCATTCATAGAGCGCTTAATTGTCCCTAAAGGGTGCTCTACGATTGTTTGCCGCCGCCTGTAGAGCTCTAAGTTCTCCGCCAAGCGCTTGTCAGTTGCAGTGAAGATCCTCTGGTAATGGCTAATGCTAAGTCGCTTAAATTCACCGGTAGTGCACTTGGCCCTTTCGGGGCATTGTTCGCAAGCCTTTTTGTTCTGGTATACTCGGCTCTCCTTTGTGCCGGTGCGTTTTAGTACTTGGCCAAGCGGGCAAATGTAGCAATCCTTGCCCTCGACGTAGGTGAATTTGTCGGCGTTGTATTCCTTATCTGGAGCTTCCCGGCCTACCTTTTGCCTAGCAACTATCGTTACGATTTTGTTCTTTTTGCAGCGCAGAAGGTCTTCGCCATTGTAGTATCCCTTGTCTGCCAGTACGGTGAAGGATCTCTTTATCTTTAGTCTCTTCTTAACTCTCTTACTCATTACGCTAAGCTGCCCATGGTCAGACGGATTGTTGGTCACATTAACCTCTACCGCCAGACAATGCTTGGCATCCACCGCGCTTTGCACGTTGTAGCACACGTCTACGCCACCGCGATTGTTGCCCATAAGGCGAGAATCGGGGTCAACTTTAGATATCTCGTTCTCTCCGGTGCTCTCCAGCAGACTAAGGTAGGCCTCATACTCTTCCTTACGCTTCTTGAGTGAAGCGAGAGCTTCCTCGACGTTCACTCGCTGTGCGGTGGCCTCTTCAGCGTTGTCATTCTTCTCAAGCTCTGCGACGAATAGGGTGATCTTTTCATCGATTTTAGCGATGCGGGCTACCAACTTTTTCTTGCTAAAATTTAGTTTCTTGTTGTTCGACGCCTTGATCTTAGTTCCGTCAATGGCAAAAACCTCTTTGCCGAGTAACCCC
>JAGXTJ010000026.1 GCA_018333655.1 Bacillota bacterium
ACATGACACCCGACTTGCTTGACGCTGGCACAAAGCGAATGCAGGAGGCCCAAGCGCGAGCACAGGCCGTGGGCGGATCTGGGGGTCGAGCAACCGGTTATGCACACCCCTTGCAGGCTGGCGTGGTGGACATCAGCCACGGGCGCATTCTGTACCTCGAAGACGTCACAGTAAGCTTCGACGGATTCCGGGCGCTCAACAAACTCAATTTGGATATTGCACCCGGCGAACTGCGTTGCATCATCGGCCCCAACGGCGCGGGCAAAACCACGCTGATGGATGTCATAACCGGCAAAACCCGACCCGACTCAGGCACCGTTTTTTTTGGCTCGACCATTGATTTGCTGCGTCACAACGAGTCTGAAATCGCCTCCCTTGGCATAGGTCGCAAATTTCAGAAGCCCACGGTTTTCGAGCAACTGACGGTGTTCGAAAACCTTGAGTTGGCCTTGGCCTGCCATAAGGGGGTTTGGGCCAGCATGCGGTTCCAACTGAAGCCCGAGCAACGGGATCGCTTGGCACAGGTGCTGCACACCATCGAGCTTGGCGCACAATGCCACGCCTTGGCGGGCTCATTGAGCCATGGTCAAAAACAATGGCTTGAAATCGGAATGTTGCTGATGCAAGAGCCGAAGTTGCTGCTGCTTGACGAGCCTGTAGCCGGTATGACCGACGCCGAAACCGAACGCACGGCAGAGTTGTTGATGCAACTTAAACAGCATCACTCCTTGATCGTGGTCGAGCACGACATGGGTTTTGTGCGCTCTATCTGCTCCAAGGTAACGGTGCTTTGTGAGGGTGCGCTGTTGGCTGAGGGTACGCTCGATGAAGTGCAGGCCGATGAACGCGTAATTGAAGTTTATTTGGGGCGATGAGGTCCAACGGCCATGTTGATCATTGAGCAATTGCACCAGTATTACAGTGGTGCGCATATTTTGCGCGGGGTCAGCTTGCAGGCGCGTCGGGGCGAAATCACTGTGGTGCTGGGGCGTAACGGCGTCGGCAAGACCACGTTGCTTAAGTCCCTCATGGGCTTGGTACCGATCCGCAGCGGCTCCATTGAATTCGATGGCCAATCACTGGCGAAGTGCACGCCATACCAGCGCGCTCGCGCAGGCATTGGTTATGTGCCGCAGGGCCGCGAAATCTTTGCTCGGCTTACTGTGCGGGAGAACCTGCTCATGGGATTGGCAACCAAAAGCGCCAAGACTCCCATTCCGCCGGCATTGTTTGAGTTGTTTCCGGTGCTGGCTCAAATGAGTGGGCGCAGGGGGGGCGATCTGTCGGGTGGGCAGCAGCAACAATTGGCCATTGCCCGCGCCCTCGCTGCCGCGCCCGGCTTGCTGGTGCTCGACGAACCCACCGAAGGCATACAGCCCAGTGTCATCAAAGACATTGGCCGGGTGTTGCAGCATTTGGCCAAGAATGGGCTAGACGGTCAACCCATGGCGATCTTGCTGGTCGAGCAGTACTATGATTTTGCCGAGGCTCTGGCTGACCAGTTCGTGGTGATGCAGCGCGGTGAGGTGGTTGCCAAGGGCAGCGGGGAGGAAATGGGGGCGGCAAACATCAGCAAATTGGTTGCGATTTAAGGCTCCCCATGTGCTTCTGCCACCGTTCGGGTTTTCGTTGACGACGCACGCGATTCAGGTCTTCCAAATTCTGGGCTCTGCCGCTTCGGATCCCCACGCACAGGCGCGCACGTTGCGCCACGCGGCTTTGAGGGTTTGCATCACGGGCTCCACCAGTGGGCCCAGTGCCCGCACCACCAGCACCCTGTCGTGCGTGCATGTGGCGCCAGATCGGGTGGCGGTGGGGCTTTGGGCCAAGCTGTCCCGCGCGGACTGTAGCAGCGCCTCTCGGGTCTGCGACGGCCATGGGCTGCCGCTGGCCAGTACCAAGGTGCCGAGGCAACGCTGCCCCGCCAGCCCCAAGGGCGAGTCCATCAGCCGCTTGTCGAGGGCGTCGATTCGGCCCTGATCGAGCCAGCAATCTGCGATTTCGATGCGCTGTTGCAGGAAGCCGGAATCGAATGGCTGACCCGAGATAGGCAGTCCCAGCGCAGTCACTTCCCATGCCAGCAATTGGGCTTCGGGCGCAAGTTTGGCGCGCAAGGAATTGACAGCTTGGCAGCCGGGGTAGGCCAAGGTTTCCATCGGCAGCCATTCCAGTTTGGCCCCTTGTTCCAGTTCAATGTCAATCGATTGGGTGGCATCTGCCCCCAATGAGCGATAAAAGCGCGTGGCACCCGGAGTGGTCAGCAGCGCATGGCAAAACGCTTCGGCGTGGATGCGAATATCCAATCGGTCGCCGCCCACGAGCCCGCCGGGTGGATGGATCAAGACGTTATGGCATAGGCCCGGCCCTTGCGGGTAGTGGCTGTGAAATATGCGCAGCGGCCCCAGATGTTTGTGCGCCACGGTGGTGGTTGCGTGGCGGCGCTGGTAGCGCAAGATAAGTGAGGCGTTCCACGGCATGGGGTGTGGGCTGAATGAGTGGGTTGGGTGGCGCGAGCGTTTGCGTTTGACGTTTAGGTCAAGCAATTTATGCGCCATCCTGGATTGTGTTTGCCCACATTTGCCTGCACTTCATCGCCCACCATCTTG
>JAGXTJ010000027.1 GCA_018333655.1 Bacillota bacterium
GAACGCCCAGAACCAATGGCATGGTCGAGCGCTTCAACGGCCGCATTGCCGATGTGCTCAAGACGCATCACTTCCACAGTGGGCAGGATCTGGAGCAGACCTTGATGCGCTACGTGACTTTGTACAACCACCAACTGCCACAGTCAGCGTTGAAGAGCAAAACGCCGATGCAAGCCATGAAAGAATGGTACGCTTCTCGCCCTGATCTGTTCCATAAACGCCCGTATGATCGTCCGGGATGTGACACCTAACGGTGTTGATTATTGCGCATCGATTGAGCACTTTGAGTAACTGTGATTCCATTGTAGAAGTAAGCAATAAAAACCTATGCGTGAGAGCTATCAATGAATTTCAAAGTTGAATCTGGCACTGTAGCTGTTGTTGGGCTTGGTTACGTCGGCCTGCCTTTGGCAGTCGAATTTGGTAAAACACGCCCGGTTTTGGGTTTTGACATCGATCCATTGCGGATCAGGGAGCTGCAAGATGGAAAAGACAGCACGTTGGAAGTGCTGCCGCAAGAGCTTGCTGCTGCCGCAAACCTTGTTTTTAGCTGCAATGCCACCGATTTATCGCGTTGCAATGTGTTCATTGTTACTGTGCCGACCCCCATCGACCAAGCCAATCGGCCAGACCTTGTGCCGCTGATAAGGGCCAGTGAAACCGTCGGCAAGGCGCTTACGCCGGGTGCAGTGGTCATTTACGAATCCACGGTGTACCCAGGTGCCACCGAAGAGGTCTGTGTGCCGGTGCTGGAGGGCGTCAGCGGCCTCAAGTTCAACCAAGGCTTCTTTTGCGGCTACAGCCCCGAGCGCATCAATCCTGGTGACAAGGTCAACACCCTCACCAAGATCAAAAAAATCACCAGCGGCAGCACGCCCGAAGTGGCCGACGCAGTCGATGCGCTATACCGCAGCATCATCACGGCGGGCACGCACAAGGCCAGCAGCATCAAGGTGGCCGAAGCCGCCAAGGTGATTGAAAACACCCAACGCGACCTGAACATTGCCCTCATCAACGAGTTGTCGGTCATCTTTGCGCGTTTGGGCATTGATACCCTTGAGGTGCTGGAGGCCGCTGGCAGCAAGTGGAACTTCCTGCCCTTCAGGCCCGGCCTTGTGGGTGGCCACTGCATCGGGGTGGACCCTTACTACCTCACCCACAAGGCTGAAGCAGTGGGATATCACCCTCAGGTCATTCTGGCAGGGCGGCGCATCAATGACAACATGGCCCGCTACGTGGCGCGCAACACCATCAAGCTCATGTTGCAGAACGGCATGGACGTGCCGCGCTGCCGTGTGGGGGTGCTGGGCGTAACTTTCAAGGAAAACTGCCCCGACATTCGCAACAGCAAGGTTGTGGACATGATCCGCGAGTTCGAGTCTTGGGGCGTACAGGTGGTGGCTGCCGACACCTGGGCAGACCCAGCCGATGTGCAGCACGAATACGGTTTGGCCTTGGGGGCCATAGACCCGCAAAGCCCCGTGGACGCGCTGGTGGTGGCCGTGGGGCACCACGAGTACCGTGCCTTGTCGGTGGCTGAACTTCGTTTGCTATGCCGGGGCGAACAGCCTGTGCTGGCTGATGTGAAAAGCCTGTTCGACCGCCATGCCGCTGCCGCTGCCGGTTTCACCGTTTTCAGGCTCTGATTGCACCGCTCCATGATATACACCGCCATCACCGGCCGCAAAATCCGCTTCGCCCTAGTGGGCTGCGGGCGCATCTCTAAAAACCATTTCGACTCGATCAGCCAGCATGCCGACCATGCCGAACTGGTGGATGTGTGCGATACCGATCCCAGCGCCCTACAAAAGGCCGTACACAGCACCGGCGTATCCGGGCATAGCAGCCTAGCGGCACTGCTGCAAAAAACCACGGCCGATTGCGTCATCCTCACCACGCCCAGCGGCATCCATCCGCAACAGGCCATCGAAGTGGCGGGCACAGGCCGCCACGTGCTAAGCGAAAAGCCCATGGCCACCAAGTGGCAAGACGGGCGGCGCATGGTTCGCGCTTGCGAAGAGGCCGGCGTGCGCCTGTTCGTCGTCAAGCAAAACCGCAAGAACGCTACGCTGCAACTGCTCAAGAAGGCTGTGGAGCAAAAGCGCTTCGGGCAAATTTACATGGTCGCCCTAAACGTATTTTGGCAACGCCCGCAAGTGGGCTACTACGACCAAGCCAAGTGGCGTGGCACTTGGGATCTGGACGGCGGTGCCTTCATGAACCAAGCCAGCCACTACGTAGACCTGCTGGAGTGGATCATCGGCCCCATCGACTCTTTGCACGCTTACACCGCCACTTTGGCGCGCGACATCGAGGCCGAAGACACGGGTGTGATCAGCCTGCGCTGGCGCAACGGGGCGCTGGGCTCGCTCAACTGCACCATGCTCAGCTACCCAAAAAACCTAGAAGGCTCCATCACCATCCTCGGTGAAAAGGGCACAGTGCGCGTGGGCGGTGTGGCCGTGAATGAAATCCAGCAATGGCAGTTTGCTGACTCGTGCCCCGAAGACGAGCAAATAAAGGACGCCAGCTACGAAACCACCAGCGTGTACGGCTTTGGGCACCCCCTGTACTACCGCAACGTCATATCCACTTTGCGCGGCGAAGCGGAACCCGAGGTAGACGGACGCGAGGGATTGAAATCACTGGAGGTGCTGATTGCCGCCTACCGCTCCGCACGCGATGGCGTGCGCGTGGGCTTGCCGTTGGAGCTATGAACAGCATGAACACCACCATACACCCCACAGCCATAGTGGATGATGGCGCCCAGATTGGCGAAGGCTCGCGCGTGTGGCACTGGGTGCATGTGTGCAGCGGTGCGCGCATAGGCAATGGCGTTTCGCTGGGGCAAAACGTGTTCGTGGGCAACCAGGTTGTGATAGGCGACCGCTGCAAAATCCAGAACAACGTGAGCGTGTACGACAACGTCACGCTGGAAGAAGGGGTTTTCTGCGGCCCCAGCATGGTGTTCACCAACGTGTACAACCCGCGCTCGCTCATCGAGCGCAAGAGCGAATACCGCAACACCTTGGTCAAGAAGGGCGCCACGTTGGGCGCCAATTGCACCATCGTTTGCGGCGTGACCATCGGTGAATATGCTTTCATAGGCGCCGGGGCGGTGGTGAACAAAGACGTGAAGCCCTACGCCCTCATGGTAGGCGTGCCGGCCCGGCACGTGGGCTGGATGAGCGAATACGGCGAGCGGCTCAATCTGCCTGTGATGGGCAATGCACAGGCCGAATGTCCGGGCTCGGGTAAGCGGTATGTGTTGGTCAATGGCTTGTGCGCGCCAGCAGCCCAAACATAAGGTTACTATGGAATTCATCGACCTCAAAACCCAGTACCAGCGGCTCAAGCCGCAGATTGACGCCGCCATACAGCGCGTGCTGGACCATGGCCAGTACATCCTCGGCCCCGAAGTGGCCGAGCTGGAAGAAAAGCTGGCTGCCTACACGGGGGCCAAGCACTGCATCACCGTGGCCAATGGCACCGACGCCCTGCAGATTGCCCTCATGGCACTGGGCGTGGGGCCGGGAGATGAAGTCATCACCCCCGGCTTCACCTACATCGCCACGGCCGAGACGGTGGCCTTGCTGCGTGCCAAGCCGGTGTATGTAGACATTGATGAGCGCACCTACAACCTAGACCCGGCCTTGTTAGAAGCGGCCATTACGCCGCGTACCAAAGCCATTGTGCCGGTAAGCTTATACGGGCAATGCGCAGACTTTGACGCCATCAACGCCATCGCGGCCCGGCACGGCATACCCGTGATCGAAGACGCCGCCCAAAGCTTTGGTGCCACCTACAAGGGGCGCAAAAGCTGCAACCTTTCTACCATCGCATGCGCCAGCTTCTTTCCCAGTAAGCCGATGGGCTGTTATGGCGATGGCGGTGCCGTGTTCACCAACGACAGCGAACTGGCCAAGGCGATGCGCCAGATTGCTCGGCATGGGCAAGGCAGGCGTTACCACCATGTGCGAGTAGGGGTAAACAGTCGGCTCGACACGCTTCAGGCCGCCATCCTATTGCCCAAGCTGGCGGTGTTCGATGAAGAAATTGCACTGCGCCAGGTGGTGGCCGGCCGCTACATGCAGTTGCTGCAAGGGGTGGAGCAACTGGTACTGCCCGTGGTGGAGCCCCACAACGTGAGCGTGTGGGCGCAATTCACCATAAGGGTGCAAAACCGCGAAGCCGTGCAGAAGCAGCTATTGGACGCTGGGGTGCCCACTGCGGTGCATTACCCCATACCATTGAATAAACAGCCGGCGGTAGCCGATGCAGGCGTCAAACTGACCGTGGGCGATGTGCTCTCGCAAAGCGTAATCAGTTTACCCATGCATCCGTACCTCAGCGAAGTAAATATCAATACGATATTTATTGCATTAAAGAAAACTTTTTCATGAGAATCTCATGCATGTGCTAGTCATTCCATCTTGGTATCCACAACATTCGGGTGATATAGGTGGTAGTTTTTTTAGAGAACAAGCCTTAGCGTTAAATAAGCATGGTTGCAAAGTAGGTGTTATTTATCCGCAACTGCGATCTTTGAGAAACTGGAAGTCTGTGTTCACAGTCAAGCGAGGGATATCAGTGGAAGACGACAGCGGGGTTATGACATACCGCTCACACGGCATGAATTGGTTTCCGCGCTTAGTAAATCCCGCATTTAAACTGTTCTTGCTGCATGGCAGACGTCTTTATGAAAAGTATGTTTTTGAAAATGGCGTGCCGGATGTAGTGCATGCCCATTCGCTCCTTAACGCTGGTCTACTTGCGTATAACATTAATAAAAAACACGGCGTCCCTTATGTTGTAACAGAACACAGTTCTGGCTTTGCGAGTAAAATATACAGTAGGCAGCAACTAAGGGTGGCTGGTGAAGCGTCCATTTCAGCTAAACGAAGGTTTGCGGTC